>DATEDS010000018.1:0-15915 GCA_035281565.1 Gemmatimonadota bacterium | reverse complement strand
CCACCCCGAGCTGACCCCCGACCCGCGGCTCCACCGGAGGTTCATCGGGAAGATCGGCGAGCGGTCCCTCATGCTCCTCAACAGCCCGAGCTCAAAAACCAGCAGCGGCTGAACGGGCTCGTGGCGAAGAAATCGAGGAGGGCCGAAAACCCGGTCGTCATCCTCAGTCCATCTCGAAGGTGGCGTGCACGGTGACCGTGATCTCCTTGCGCTTCGTGGCCGTGTTGTGGATCCCGAAATCGCTGACCTCGGTGGAGAAGGGCTCGGTGATCTGAAACACGCCGGCCCGCGCCGACACGATCCTCTCGATCCCCAGCCCCGTGCCGCCGGCGATCTCCTCGGCACGCCTCCGGGCATCGCCGGTCGCGCTCGCCAGCAGATCGTGCTTCAGCGAGTCCAGCTTCGAGTAGAAGTACTCGAGCTGGGACGATTCCAGCACGACGCCGCCTTCGATCAGCTCCCCCGGATTGAGCGCCAGGCCCTCCAGTCGCTCGACGTCCTTCGAGATCACGTAGAAGCTCTGGTTCAGGTTGTAGCCGACCCGGTTCCCGAACTGGTCGAAGTTGGGGTAGGCGTTGACCGGCTGGACGCCGATGTCCTCGAACGCGATGCCGCTCCCCTCGAGCCGGCTCCGGACGTCCGTCAGGTCGCGCGCCAGGGCGATGTAGCCGGAGGCGAGCTCCCCGGTGGGGACGGGCCGCGCCAGGACGAGTCGCCACTTGAGGATGTCCGATTCGAAAGGCCGGGCTGCCGCGCCCGTCACCTGGATCGTGTCCCGCGGCGCCCGCGACCGGGCGAAGAAGACGCCGAACACCAGGGCCGCCACGACGACCCCGACGGCCAGGACGGCGGCCGCGACGACTCCGCCCTGCCGCTCGCTCATCCTGTCACGCTCGCTGTCCATGCCCTGCTCCTCGCTTCGGTCCGGGGTTCCTCGAAGGTAGCCCAACCCGTCCCCCGGGGGTCCGGCCTCTCAGGCCGGGCCCCCGGAAACGGGCGGGCTTGTGCGCGGGAAAAGGACCGGCGGGCGATCAGCCCTGCCGGCGCGACCACCAGGAGAGGGCGGCGTAGAGGATCCAGGCGTTGGCCAGGATCCCGATCGCCAGGAACAGCATGACGAGCCCGGGGGCGATCGGCCCCGTGTCGGTGAACATCATGGCGAGCATGCTCCACGGGAAGGCCAGCACCTGCACGAACGTCGTCTCCAGCTCCTCCCCCGGCCGCGTCAACCCCGCCGGAAGCAGGTAGGCGATGAAGGCTAGCAGCAGGTACATCGCCGCCCCGAGCCGCGCGATCCGCGGCCGCGGACGGTCGATCGGCGTCCTCTTGGGTCGCTTCGGGCGCTCGACCCGGATTCTCTTCGGGCGCTCCGGGCGCTCGACGCGCTCCCTTCGGGTCCGCGTGCGTCCTTCGGCCATCGATCCTCCTAATTCCCAATGGTTTAGAGCGTCGGGCACGGCGTGCCCGGGCACCCGCGGGGCGACCAAGGCCGTCCACGGCGGGCTTCGCGCACGGGTCGGGGGCGGCCCCGGTGACCTCTTCAGGGTGCAAGGTCCGTGCCCCCCTCGAGCGAGATCCGGGGGCGTTCCGCCATCCGCTCGATCCATCCGATCAGCCGCGGATGACGCGCGGGCCGCGCCTCCAGATTCTCCATCAGGACATGGTGGTATCGCCATGGATCGTCGGGCACGCGCCAGACGGCGTAGCGGACGAAGGGCCAGGCCGCGCAGTCGGCGGCCGAGAACTCGTCCCCCATGAGATGGTCGCGGCCGGCGAGGAGCGCCTCGAACCTGTCGAGCGAGCGCGCCATCTCGCGCCCCCACTTCGCGATCGCCTCGCGCTCGGGCGCCGGCGCCGCCTCCTCGCGGATGATCAGGTTCGGCGGTCGCTTCCAGACCTCGTTGAACCAGTCGAGAAAGACGTCCAGCTCCTCGCGCCGCGCCGGATCGCGCGGGAAGAGGGGAGGATCGGGATGACCGGCCTCCAGATGGCGCAGGATCGCGGTCGAGTCGAAGACCGTCCGGCCGTTCTCCTCGATCACCGGAACCAGGTCCTGGCCGCTCACTCGGCGGACCAGGGTCCGATCCCCCGGATCGATCTCGACGACCTCCACCTCGAGCCGCTTGTGGGCGAGGGCCAGGGCCACGCGCTCGGCGTTCAGGGACAGCGGGAAGGCGTAGAGCCGGATCACGCGCGGCAACCTAGCCCGACCCGCGTGGGCCGTCACCGACGGCTCGGTTGACGGCCGGTCGAGCCGGGCGGACCTTTACCCACCCCGGTGCGAACGCCAGCGAGGCCGTTTCCCTTCGATCCCGAGGTATCCGCATGAGCTCGACCACCGCCGTCCACGAAGACGTCCGGACCCCGCGCAGCCTGGCGGAGCGTCTGGCGGGCTTCCGGCCCGAGTCCTACCACGACTTCTCCGACCCCGAAGCGGCGGACCGGATGCGGGCGGCGCTCCGCGAGGTCGAGTCCGAGCTCGGTCGATCGTACCCCAACCGGATCGGCGGCCGGGACGTCACGCTCGACGCGACCCTCGCCTCGTCGGATCCGGCCGACCCGGACCGGGTGGTGGGCGTATTCCCGAAGGCCGACGCCGCCCTGGCGGACCGTGCGGTCGCCGCGGCGGCCGAGGCCTTCGAGTCGTGGAAGCGGGTGCCCGCGGAAGAGCGGGTGGAAGTGCTGTTCCGGGCCGCCGACATCATGCGCCGGCGCCGCCTCGAGCTCGCCGCGTGGATGGTGTACGAGGTCGGAAAGAGCTGGAGCGAGGCCGATGCCGACGTGGCCGAGGCGATCGACTTCCTCGACTACTACGCGCGGCTCATGCTCCACTACGCCTATGACGAGTACCCGCTGGCCGACTACGAACCCGAGGAGAACCGGGTCGTGTACCTACCGCTCGGGGTCGGCGCCGTCATCCCGCCCTGGAACTTCCCGCTCGCGATCCTGGCCGGCATGGCCTCGGCGGCGATCGTCACCGGGAACACGGTGGTCCTGAAGCCGGCCAGCGAGTCGATGACGATCGGCTGGAAGTTCGTGGAGGTCATGGAGGAAGCCGGACTCCCGCCCGGCGTTCTGAACTACATCACCGGGCCCGGCCAGGTGGTGGGGCGGCGGCTCGTCGACCACCCCGGGGTCCGGTTCGTCTCGTTCACGGGCTCCAAGGAGGTCGGGATCGAGATCAACGAGCGCGCCGCCGAAGTTCGGCCCGGCCAGAAGTGGCTCAAGCGGGTGGTGGCGGAGATGGGGGGCAAGGACGCGATCATCGTCGACCGGGACGCCGACCTCGACGCGGCCGTCGAGGGAGTGACGCTCTCGGCCTTCGGGTACCAGGGACAGAAGTGCTCCGCCTGCTCCCGGGCCATCGTGGACGCCGAGATCTACGACGAGTTCCTGAAGCGGCTGGTCCAGCGGGCCGGCGAGATCGAGCCGGGCAAGGTCACCGAGGGGGCCTGGATGGGGCCCGTCGTGAGCGCCGGCCAGTTCCGCAAGGTCGGCGAGTACATCGAGGCCGGGAAACGGGAGGGGGCTCTCGTCCTTGGCGGCCACTACGAGGACGCCGAGGGGTATTACGTGGAACCGACCATCTTCGCCGACGTGAATCCGGAGGCGCGGATCGCGCGCGAGGAGATCTTCGGGCCGGTGCTGGCGGTGATCAAGGCACGCGACTTCGACGAGGCGCTGGCCATCGCCAACGATACCGAGTTCGGGCTGACCGGGGCCGTCTACACGAACGACCCCGACAAGATCCGGCGGGCGGAGGACGAGTTCCACGTCGGCAACCTGTACATCAACCGGAAGTGCACCGGCGCCCTGGTCGGAGTCCATCCGTTCGGCGGGTTCAATCTGTCGGGAACGGACTCGAAGGCGGGCGGCCGGGACTACCTGCTGCTGTTCCTGCAGCCGAAGTCCATCGCGCGCAAGAAGTGACTTGGCCCTGAGCCCGCAGGCGCGGCGGGACACGGCGCTCCTCTTCGGCTCCGTCGCCTCGTTCTTCCTGTCGGTCAGCATGCTGGTGCCGACGCTCCCGCTCTACGTCCGTTCGCTGGGCGGCAGTCCGGTCCAGATCGGGCTCGTGGTCGGGAGCTTCTCGGTAGGCGTCCTGGTCGTCCGCCCATGGGTCGGCCACGCCGTCGACAGCCGCGGCCGACGGCCGATCCTGCTGCTGGGCGGCCTGCTCGTGGTCGCCATGTCCCCCCTGTACATCTGGTTCACCGCGCTGGCGGCGATGATCGCTGTCCGGATCGTCCACGGGATCGGGCTCTCTGCCTTCACGAGCGGCTCGACGACCCTCGTCGCCGACCTCTCCCCTGCCGGCCGCCGGACGGAGTTCCTGAGCTATCTCTCGATCGCCGGCATCCTGGCGTTCGCGCTCGGCCCGGTAGCCGGCATCGAGATCGCCGAGCGGTGGGGATTCCGCGCGCTGTTCCTCGCGGTGACCGTCTGCGCGATGGCTTCGCTGGCGTGCGGCGCGGGGTTGAGCCGCTGGCCGCGGCCCCCGACGCGCACCTCCCGGGCGGACTACCGGCGGGCGCTCGTCCGCCGCGACGTGCTCGTGCCGACCGCGACCCTCCTCATGGTGACGTTGGCGCACGGCGGCCTGTTCGCGTTCGTTCCGATCCTTCTCGAGGCGCGGCTGTCGTTCGACTTCGGGCTCTTCTTCGTGGCTTACGCGGCGGCCTCGCTGATCGTCCGGCTGGTGGTCGGGCGGATCGCGCGCCTGTGGGGGGACGGCCCGCTCGTCTGGGCCGGCCTCGCGCTGTACGGGACCGGCCTGGCCCTGGTCCCCTTCGTCCACGATACGTTCTCGATGATCCTGCCCGCCGCCCTTCTCGGGGTCGGGTTCGGCGCCTACCAGCCGGCGGTCTACGGGATCGTCGCCAACGCGGCGTCGGACCAGACCCGGGGGATGGTCCTCAGCATGTTCCTGGCCGCCTTCGACGCCGGCATGTCGCTGGGCGGCCTGGTGAGCGGCCCGGTGGTCGCCGCCTACGGCATCCCGGCTCTGCTCCACGGTCTCGCGGTGGTTCCGGTCGCCGCCGCGGCCGTGTTCGTGGTCGGGCTGGGGTGGACGCCCGCCCCCTGTCCACCCGCCGCGACCGGCGAGGCCCGGGTGGCGACGTGAAGGCCCGGCATCTCGCGGCGCTCGGCGCGGCCGGCGTGGGGCTGGCCGCCGGTCCCGGGATCGCCCAGGAGCCGGACCGACCCTGGGAGGTCCGGTACGTGCTGGACGCCGCCGACTCCATCCTCAGCACCTCCGGGGCCGGCGTGAGCCTGGAGGCATTCCGCGACGACACGGTCACCGGGGTCTTCCTGCGCGGCACGCACCGGGGGCAGGAGGAGTCGGTCGGGTTCGGCCGCGGCGCGGATCGGCTTCGCTACCTGTGGTTTTCGGTCGACGGACCGCCGAACGTCGAGTACATCGTCCTCCTCTACGACCTCGACAGCAACCTCACGCCGGAGTTCCTCCTGCTCCGAACGATCGACCGGAACCTGAGCACCGACTGGGCCGTCGAGTACCGGGTCCCGGCCGTGCGGAACACCGTGTTCGAGATCGCGCTCCAGCCCGCCTGCACGCCGCCGCGGTGCGACCCGGCCACGTGGACGCAGCGGCCGCGGCAGGTGGTCGTCATGCCGCGGGGCTGGTTCGACCCGTGGACCCCCCTGCTGTCGCTGGCCGCCGTGCGCGGCGAGCGGTGGCTGGGTCAGCCGGTGGCTCTGCTCGGTCCGCCGGGGAGGGTCGCCCCGCCTTGACGCCGGTGCCGGCCCGCCGGGGGCCGGAAGCCCTCGAGTGGATGGACGCGGGGATAGGCACCGACGCCGAGGTGGCCGAGGCGTACCGGGAGCTGGAGCGTGTCAACCGGCGGCTGGCCGGCTACCGTGCCACCCTGGGCCCGCTCGAACGCCACACCGTCGGCCGGCCGGCATCGATCCTGGACGTCGCCGGCGGGGACGGGAGGTTCGCCGAACGCCTCGTCGAGCGGCTGGGAACCGACCGCGAGCCCGCCACGGCCTGGGTCCTGGACCTCGGTCGGATCTCGAACGCGATCGCCAGCCGGCGGGCGCCGGCCCACGGGCGGGTCGTAGCCGTCCGCGGCGATGCTCGGCACTTGCCCTTCCCCGACCGGAGCCTCGACCTCGTCCATACGGCGGCCTTCTTCCATCACCTCGGCGTCGACGACGCCGGCCGGGTCCTGGCCGAGATGTGCAGGGTGAGCCGCCGTCTCGTCCTCGTCAACGACCTCGTCCGGTCGTGGGTCGCCGCCGGTTCGATCTGGGTCCTGGGTCACCTCCTGAGCCGGAACCGCCTGGTCCGCCACGATGGACCGCTCTCGGTCCTGAAGGCGTTCCGGCCCGAGGAGCTGCTCGCGCTCGCCCGCGCGGCGGGACCCGAGGTGGCCGAATTCCGGTGGCGGCTCACCCGGGCTTTCCCCTATCGCATGACGCTGGTCGGCGCGAGGGTCCCTAAGGTGAGGGCACGATGGCGAGGGAGCCCCGCCGACCAGGTCGACGGGGCTCCCACCTGACGCATCGGCGAACGCCTACAAGGCGTTCCCTAGAAGTGCAGCTTGGTACCGAGCTGGATCCTCCGCGAGTCCCCTAGGCCGCTCCTCGCCGTCCCGTCGAAGTTGAACAGCAGCGAACCGACCGACGGATCCAGGAAGTTGTCCGTATTGGTCACGTTGAAGACCTCGAAGATCGCCTCCAACCCGATCCCCGGCGAGACTGGGAAGAGCTTGGAAACCCGGAGGTTCCAGGTGAACAGCTCGTTCTCCTTGCGCAGGGTGTTGCGCTCGAGGATCGAGCCGTCCGGACAGATCCGCTCCTGGGGCGTTGCGGCCCGCTCGCCCGTCCCGGTGTTCCCCGCGCCGCACCTTTCGCTGATCGGCTGCGCCGACGCCGCCTGGATGACGTTGTTCCAGTACACGTTCCACGGAAGCCGGACCAGCGCGTAGGCGTTGAAACGGTGCCGCTGGTCGCGGTCGCTGTAGCCGTACTCGGGGTCCAGATCATCGGCCCGAGCGTAGCGGAAGGTGAACGGATCGCGCTCGTTGTCGTCGTCGGACTTGTCCCACGACAGGGTGTAGTTCGCCTCCATGTCCAGCCAATCGGCGACTCCCCCCTTGAGCCCGAAGGTGACGCCGTTGTAGACCGAGTGCGCCGAGCTCTCGAGCACCGTGAGCGCCCCGATTCCGTTCGTCGTGTCCGCTGCCCCTGCCGGCTCACCGGGCACGAGTGGCAGCCCGGTAGCCCAGGGACTGCCGAACACCGGGTCGTTCCGGTTGACGAAGCGGAACAGGTTGTCGGTGTAGGCGAAGCTGTACCCCAGGTATCCCGCCAGGCGCGGGCCCAGCTTCTGTTCGTACTCCACCGATGCCGAGTACGTCTGTGGGAGATCGAGCTCCCTCTCCGGGACCTGCACGCCGGGCTGGAACGGCTGGACGTTGCTCGTATCCAGCAGATCGCCGTAGGCCGGTGGCGTGAGGCCGAAGTCGTTGAAGAAGCTGGCCCGGAAGATCGTCTGGCCGATCGCGCCCGACGAGGACCGGTGCTGGGCGAAGACGAGCATGGGGATCCGCGCCACGTACACGCCGGCGTTGCCGCGGATGACGCTGCTGGCGTCACCCTTGACGTCGTACGTGATCCCGAACCGGGGCTGGATGTTGTCCAGGTCGTCCGGGATCTCTCCATCCGACGGGAACTCCTGCCCGAGCTTGGTCTGGCCGATGAACGGCGCATAGAAAAGCTCGTCCTCGGGCGGAACGTTCTCCGGATGCCACGTCCCCTCCCAGCGCACGCCGTAGTTCACCGTCATCTTGGGGCTCGGATTCCAGGTGTCCTGCACGTAGAAGGCGACTTCGTTGACGCTGAAGCTCTGCGATCCGGCCTGCTCTGCCGACGTCAGCGGCGGCACGGGGGCGAACTGGAGGAAGAGAAGCAACGGCCCCGCGATCGAGGTCCCGTCCGGGCAGGTCCCGTTCGGATCTGTCGCGACGATCGCTCCGTCCGCATCCGCACACTCGACAAAGGTGGGTCCCTGCTCCACGTAGTTGATGAACCCGTCCACGCTCGAGAAGATGTAACGCCCGGAGGCGAACCCGATGAACGTCTGGTCGATCGCCGTCCGGTTCCACTCGGCGCCGAACTTGTAGAGGTGGTTGCCCCGTGCGATGGTCAGGTTGTCGTTGATCTGCCAGCGCGTATCGAAGGCCGGATCGATCGGCAGGAAGAACGGCAGCCCCCACCGGAAGCCGTCCACGAAGTCGGCTCCGGTGTCCGGGAACGGTTGCCCGGGAGCGATCTCCGGTCCCTCGTAGGGGCGGGGCCGGTCCTCGCGAGCCCACTGGAAGCGGAACTCGTTGGCCAGCGTCGACGACAGCTGGCTGTGGAGCGCCGCGTTGATGGCGTGCGAATGATCGCGCTCGATCCCGTTGGCGCTCTGACCCCAGGAATCGACGTCGAAAGTGCCGTTCAGCTG
The DNA here is from genome assembly GCA_035281565.1 of Gemmatimonadota bacterium. Classification (GTDB taxonomy): domain Bacteria; phylum Gemmatimonadota; class Gemmatimonadetes; order JACCXV01; family JAHWKZ01; genus DASRVA01. The sequence continues at coordinate 7,436 of DATEDS010000018.1, read as the reverse complement.
CTCGGAATCCGTGTAGTTGTACTTCGCCTCGAAGTTGTTACGGTCGTTGAGGATCACGTCCAACTTGCCGAAGAAGGCCTTGGCGTCGTTGGTGCGGCTGATCGGCCCGAAGTCGCCGGCCAGGTCCGGAAAACGCTCCTCGAAGAAGTCGATGAGCTTCTGCAGCTCGCCCGGTTGCTGGACCTGGTCGAAGCGGTCGATCTGCTTGGTCTGCTCGAACTCCTGCTGGTCGTAGCTCAGGAAAAAGAACGCCTTGTCCCGCTTGAGGGGTCCGCCCATCGTGAACCCGAACTGGTTCTGGTGGAAGTCGGGGTTGCCACCTCCACGCGCCAGCTCCGACGAGAGCTCGTCGAATTGCCCGAAGTAGTGCGCCGTTCCCTCGAACTCGTTGGTCCCCGATTTCGTGAGGACATTGACGAATCCGCTGGACGAGCGCCCGAACTCCGCCGGCGCCCCCGCGTTCACGACCACGATCTCCTCGATCGCGTCCTGGTTGAAGGTGAAGGCGGGCCGCTGCCCTCCCCGCTGCTCACCGAAGAACGGGTTGTTGAAGTCGGCACCGTCCACGGCAATGTTGTTGAAGATCCCGCGCTGCCCGTTGAACGTGAGCTCGTCACCATCGGGTCCCTGAACGACCGCCGCCCCCGGCGTCAGGAGCGTGAAGTCCAGGTAGTTCCGACCGTTGTTCGGCAACCCCTCTACGATCTCCTCGTCGAGGCGCTGGGAATTGCTCACGTCCGTGGGATCCACGACCGGGGCCTCGAGCACCGCCACGATCTCCTGGACCTCGAGGGGCTGGAACCGCAGCTCCAGATTCACCGTCTCGCCCAGGCGAACGATCACCTGTTCCGCTCCCACGTCGCCGATCACGCTCGGCGACTGGACGAGGAGGTCGTAGTGGCCGGTCGGGAGCTGCGGGGCGACGAAGACCCCTACGTCGTTGGTCCCGAGGGTCCTCCGGAGACCGGTCTCGCGATGGGTCAGGATCACGCTCGCGTCCGTCACCAGCGCTCCTTGGGGGTCGTACACGGTCCCGCGGATGACGCCCGTCGTCGCCTGCGCCTGGGCGAGGAGGGTCGCGGGAAGGAAGAGTAAACCGGACAGGAGAGCGAGCGGCCACAGTCGCCGCGCTCTCGGGAACTGGCTCATCGCGGGCCTCCGGGGTCGGGGTTCCCGTGGGTGGGGAAGTCGGTGTCGGATCGCCTCGACTCTAACCAAGGTCGGCGGGCGCACGCAATAGTGGATCGGCGTCGCCGCCGTCAGCCCTGCCGGACGCCGCCCGGGACCCGACCGCCGGCGACCCTCTCGGCCAGGAACTCGATCGCCCGCGACTCGGCCCACGACCGGGCGTCCCACGGCGGCCCCTCGACGAAGCCGGCATGGCCGCCGCTCTCGGTGAACAGGCAGCGGACGGCGGGCGACGCGGCCCGGCGAGCCTCGTCGAGGACCTGCCGTGGCAGGAACGGGTCGTCGGCGGAGCTGACGAGGAGTGTCGGCAGGCGGATCCCCCCGAGAAAGGCGAGCGAGGAGGAGCGTGCGTAGTAGTCGGCGGCATCCGCGAAGCCGTGGATCGGCGCCACCGCCGCGTCGTCGTACTCGCGGAAGCTCCGGGCCCTCAGGACCCCGTCGACGTCGACGATCCCCGGGTGGCGGGCGGCGTAATCGAGCGCCTTCTCCTTGAGGCTGCCGAGGAAGTATCGCACGTAGTAGGGCCCGAGGCCGCTCTCGAGGTGGTCCGCCGCCGCGGCCAGGTCGTAGGGGGCGGAGATCGTGGCCGCTCCGCGGACGATCGACGGGACGGAGTCCCCCCGCTCACCGAGCCACTTGAGGAGGACGTTGCCGCCCATGGAGACGCCGGTCACGACGAGCTCGATCCCGGGCTCTTGGGAGGCCAGCGTCTCGACCACCCACTGCAGGTCGCCCGTCTCGCCCATGTGGTAGAGCCGATCCCCCCGGTTCAGGAGGTACGACCCCCTCCGGCCCCCGGCCGGCCGGGCGCACGAGCGGAAGTTGAGCGCGATCCCGCGCCAGCCCCGCTCATGGGCGAGGTGGAGGAGGCCGTGCATGTAGAGCGATTCGCTGCACCCCTCGAGGCCGTGAAGGGCGAGAAGGAGGGGCGCGCCCCGGGGCCCCTCGACCCGGTCGAGGTGGAGCTCGTCGCCGTCCGGGGTCTCCCATGTTTCCCGCCGCATGGCGATCCGGGGACCACGCCTGAGAACCCGGCTCCAGACCGTCTGCAAGTGCCCGCCCGGGAGCCATCCCGCGGGGCGGAACGTGCCCGCTCCCGCCCGCGGGTCCGCCGGTCGTTCGCCGCCGCCGCTCACCACGCGGCGGCCATCAGGGCCAGGAGGAGCGCGCTGTTGGCGTAGGCGACACGCATGACCGCCCGGTGAGACGGCGCCCTGCGGCCCGCCGACGCCGACGCCGTGAAGGCGAGCACGGCCACAAGCGCCGCATATCCGGCGACGACCGGCAGGCCGAGCGCCCGCCCGCAGAGCGCGACGACGAGGAACCAGGCGCTTCCCCAGGCGAGCGTTCCGCGGACCCCGAGCGCCGCCGCGAGGGTCCGGTCGCGCCGCGCCGCGTCGGCCTCCAGCTGATAGACCTGGGTGAACGGGTAGAGTGCCGCCACCGCGGCGCAGGCCGCTCCGAGGGACCAGAGATCGGGATCGGCGAGCGGCGGGCGGCCGCCGGCCGCCGTCCACCCCAACAGCCATCCCAGCCCTCCCTGCCCGCCGACGATCGCGAACGTCGAGAGCCACGGCGACCGCTTCCACCTTGTCCGGGGGTGGGAATAGGCCGTGAAGATCCCCCACAAGGCGGCGTAGGCCGCCGCGAAGACCCACCCGATCAGCGGCGCGAGCGCCGCGCCCGCCGCTTGGAGGGCGGTGCTGCCCCACGCCAGCCCGCTCGGCACGGACGGCGGTCGTGCCAGGCCCCCGATCGGCCCCGCGTCACGGTCATAGGCCGTGTTGTAGGCGTTGGCGCCCGGGTAGAGAGCCAGGTGGACGAGGAGGAAGCCGAGCGTCGTCCGACCCGTCCAGTCCGCGCCCCGGAGGGCGCCCCACACGAAGATCGGTGAGAGCACGAACACGAACGGGAAGCGCAGGTGGAGGAGGACCTCCCGCATGTCCCGGAGGAGGCCGGCCCGGACCGGATTCAAGACCGGGCGGCGAGCGTTTCCTGGAACCGCTCCAGCTCGAGCCGCTCGAGACGGCTGCGCGGCTCGAGAGCCAGGGCCTCCCGGAGGAGGTCCCGGGCTTCTTCGGGGCGCCCCATCGCGAGCCGGGTGCGCGCGAGCTCGACTCGGGCCGTGACGCTGCCGGGGTCGAGCTCGATGGCCCGCCTCAGCAAGGTCGCGCTCTCCTCCAGGGATACGTCCGGAAAGCCGCCGAGAAACGTCCGGGCGACCGCCTTGGCCACCGGATGGACGGTGGCGAGTTCGCGATGGAAGGTGCCCAGGAACACGTACGGCGCGTAGTCGGAGGGATCCAGCGCCCGCGCCCGCTCGATCTCCTGATGCGCCTGGCGACCCAGCTCGATCACCTCCCCGGCTTTCTGGATCCGATAGGTATAGCCCAGATGCCGGCCGCAGCGGCCGAGGGCGACGGCCAGCGCCGTGTGCGCACGGCTGACCTCGGGGCCGTGGCGAACCGCCTGGCGCGCGACCTCGATCGCCTCCCGGAGACGCGCCTCGTCCCCTTCGTGGCCGGGGGTTTCCTCGGCCAGGGCGGAGAGCCCGAGAGAGGTCTTCCACAGGAGCGTCACGTCGCGCGGCGCTCTGACCAGGCCGGCCTGCCAGACGTCCACCGCGGCCGCCGTCCGTCCCGCGCGCATCAGGCTGTCCCCCCGAGCCGCGGCCGATTGGGCCGGCGATGCCGAGGCCGCGTCCTGGGCCTTGGCCGTCCCGACCCCAAGCAGGCCGACGGCGCAGATCGTGGCCAGCCGCGTCCCGGGCATCGCTAGTCGATCTCCCCGAGGAGCTCGCGCGCCTCCCGCTGACGGATCCGGTCGGCTTCCTCACGCGGGGGCAGCTCCAGCGCCGCCTCGAGCTCGCGCCGCGCGTCCGCCTCTCGGTCGAGCTCCAGATAGGTGCGGGCCAGCTCGACCCGCGGCGTGATGTACTCCGGTTCCAGCCGCACGGCACGCTCCAGATGGGCGGCGCTCCCCTCCTCCGACGCCTCGGGCAGGCGCCCGAAGAACGTGCGGGCGAAGGCCTTCAGGAACGGGTTCAGGGTGGCCAGCTCACGCTCCAGGATCCCGAGTACCACGAATGCGGCGAAATCGGAAGGATCGAGCCGCGCCGCGAGATCGGCTTCCGACCGGACCTCGCGCGCGAGCTCCACCTTCCGCTTCCCGCCCTCGAAGAGGGCGAGGCGCCCGAGCGCGGCGGCGAGGGTGGCGTGCGGGCGGGCCGCTTCGGGGGCCGCGCGGACCGCGCGGCGCGCCAGCTCGACCGCCTCCCGGTACAGGGCCTCGTCCCCCTCCTTCCCCGGCCGCTCCTCGGCCAGGTTGAGAAGCGCCCGCGAGGTCTTCCAGAGCAGGGTGGCATCCCCGGCCGCGCCGGCGAGTCCCTGCCGGTAGGCGGCGACCGCCTCGGAGGTCCTGAACGACTCCATGAGGCTGTCGCCACGGGCGGCGGCGGCCGGGCCCGTCTGCCCGATCGCCGACGGCGCTTTCGAGAGGACGATCATCGCCGCGAGCAGGGCGTGCGCGGGCCGGAGGGACGAACGGATGGGAATGGCGCGCATCGGAATCTCCTTCCCTACCCGGCCCGCCTCGGGCCCGTTCCCGGAACTCCTACAGGGGCAGCGCGTAGCCGCGGGTGGCCTCGAGCCGGCGCTGGACCCGCCGGGCCACCGCCTCGAGCTCCTCCCGTTCGTCCACCAGGTTCAGCGCGTCGGTGTCGACGACCAGGACCGGGGCGAGGTCGAAACGCCCGATCCAATCCTCGTAATAATGATTGAGCCGTTCAAGATAGGGGGTCGGAATCCGCTGCTCGAAGTCGCGGCCACGCGTCCGGATCCGCTGCACCAGCACGGGAACCGACGTGCGCAGGTAGACGAGCAGGTCAGGCGGCTCCAGAAACTGCGTCATGACCGAGAAGAGCTCGCGGTAGTTCTCGTAGTCGCGGGCGTCGAGATGGCCCAGGTCGTGGAGGTTTCGGGCGAAGATCTCGGCGTCTTCGTAGATCGTCCGGTCCTGGATCACCGACTCGGGCGCCGCCAGGATCTCCTGATGATGCTGGAACCGCTTGGAGAGGAAATAGACCTGCAGATGGAACGCCCACCGTTCCATCCGGGCGTAGAAGTCCGGAAGATAGGGGTTCCCCTCGACGTGCTCGTAGTAGGCCCGCCAGGCGAACCGCTCGGCCAGCAGACCGGTGAGTGTGGACTTCCCCGAGCCGATGTTGCCGGCGATCGCACAGAAGACCTTCACGCGCCACCCTTCCCAGCGCTCTCCCGCGATCCAGGTACGGGAAGCTCCAGCTCCCCCTGCCCTGCTTCCAGCGCGGCGATCCGGTGGTCGACCAGCGCCCGGACGGCGGCGAAGTCGGCGTCGCTCCATACGAAGTCGAGCTGCGACACGTCGATCGTCAGCAGCCGACCGGCATAGCTCGCGAAGAACCGCTCGTAGCTTGCGTTGACGCGGTTCAGGTACGGCTCCGTGATGTCGCGCTCGAAGGGCCGGCTGCGGGAGTGGATCCGGTCCAGGAGGCGTCCGGTCGTGGAGCGCAGGTAGACGACCAGGTCGGGACGGGGCACCTCCGGAAGGAGCGCTTCGTAGATGCGCTCCCAGATCATGAAATCCCGGCCCGACAGGGTCAGGCTCGCGAAGATCCGGTTCTTCTCGAACAGATAGTCGCTGAGGACCAGGTCGTTGCTTTTGCGAAGCGCCTCCGCCACCTCCCGCTGCTGCCGGAAGCGCGCCAGGAGGAAGAAGAGCTCGGTGTCGAAGGCCAGCCGCTCCATGTCGTTGTAGAAACCGCCGGTCAGAAACGGGTTCTCCTCGACCAGCTCGAGGAACCGGCGACCGCCGCGCTCGGCCTGGAGGCGGTGGACCAGCGACGTTTTGCCGACCCCGATCACGCCGTCGATCGCGATGTAGCGGACAGCCGTCAAGCGGACGCTACCCCTGCCGGTGGGGGTCCTGGAGGAAGGAGGGACGAGCTATCGTAGGCCCTCGCGAGGATCCCGTCAAAGGGGAGATGGCCGGGGACAACCTGCTCCGAAAATATACCGAAGAATCCCCCCTCCGCACAGAAGCCGTTTGACGACATTGGTGGTCGCGGATAGGCTGGAGCGGTGACCACGCCCGTCGTCCCGAGCGAGCGGATCCACGCGCTCGACATCCTGCGCGGGTTCGCTCTCCTCGGCATGATTCTCGTCCACTTCCACCGGTCCGCGAACGATTTGCATGACCTCGCAGGCCACGCGAGAACCGGGATCGAGGAAGTGATCAGCTGGGCGATCTGGCTCTTCGTCGAGACCAAGTCCCATGGGACCTTCGCGTTCCTGTTCGGCGCCGGCTTCGCCATCCTGCTCCGGCGGGCCGAGGCGCGAGGCGCACCCTTTCTCTCGCTCTATCTGCGCCGTCTCCTGGTGCTGGCCTTCTTCGGCTTCGCTGCACACGCGCTCTTCGGTTTCAACGTCCTCCTGAGCTATGCCTACGGGGGCCTGTGGCTTCTCGTTGTCCGGAGATGGTCCGTGCGGACGCTCCTCGTGGCGGCCATGGTCTGCGCGATGGTCCCGAGTCTGTTCGAGATGGGCCGCGGGGGCTTGGAGTGGGCGAGGTTCGGCCAGGAAGGGGCCATTGCCGCCAGCGAGTTACGCGCGGAAAGCAGCAGCTCCACATGGCAGGCTCTGGCGAGGGCGGAGAGCCAGCCCAGCTATGCGGTCACCGTCCGGGGGCGGCTTCGCCACATGGCCTGGTTCCATCGGCAGCCGTTCTTCTTCCTCCCCGGTCCGACCCTCTGCCTATTTCTCCTGGGCATGCTCGCGGTCCGGTGCGGGATCCTTGAAGATCCCCGCCGAAGATCGCGATGGATCGCGGCGTTCATGGTCTATGGCGTGGCCGCGTGGGCGGCGGGACGGTTCATGCTCCCGCGAGGCCATCTCGATCTCGTCGTCCCCGGAGTCTCAGGACCGATTGGACGAGGCCTGGGACTGTTCGAGGACCAGTGGCTCGCGTTCACCTACATCGGCGGCCTTCTGTTGCTTCTGTCCTACCGGGAGGAGTGGGTTCGGCGCCTTGCCCCTCTTGCCTGGGCGGGGCGGATGGCGCTCACGAACTACCTGCTTCAGATCGCCTTCCTGGATTTCCTCTTCGCGGGCTACGGCCTGGGACTCGGGATCCGCGAGTCCGTCGTGCTTCCCGCCACGCTGTCGCTCTTCGGGATCGAGGTGGCGCTGAGCCGGCTCTGGCTGCAACGATAT
>DATEDS010000017.1:0-3789 GCA_035281565.1 Gemmatimonadota bacterium | reverse complement strand
GGTCGGCGGTCGCGGCCGATCGATTTGATCCGCGGCAGGAGCAGCCGGGTCACGCGAATGCCCTCGCCGGGCCGGCCGTCGGATCGGTGAGACGGAGGAAGACCGCCTCCAGCGAGCCGCCATCGTGCCGCGCCTCTCGTCTCAGGTCGTCGAGCGTCCCATGGGTCAGGATCCGGCCCGCCTGGATGATCGCGACCCTGGTGCAGAGGGCCTCGGCGACCTCCAGCGTGTGGGTCGAGAGGAACACCGTCCGACCGTCCGCCGCGAACTCCTGGAGAAGCTCCTTGACGTCTCTCGCGCTGCGCGGGTCCAGCCCGACCATCGGCTCGTCGAGGATCAGCACTTCGGGCTCGTGGAGAAGGGCGGCGGCCAGGGCCAGCTTCTGCCGCATGCCGTGGCTGTAGGCCTCGATCAGCTCGTGGATCCAGGCCCCGAGGCCGAACCGCTCGACGTACGGGTGCGCCGCCTCGCGAACCCGGCGCCGCCCGAGCCCGTACAGGTTCCCCACGAACTCCAGGAACTCGCCTCCCGTCAGCTTCTCGTAGAGGAAGACCCGGTCGGGGACGTAGCCGATCCGCCGCTTGACCTCGAACGGATCCCGGACGACGTCATAGCCTGCCACGCGAGCGGTTCCGCTCGAGGGGAGCAGCAGACCCGACAGAATTCTGATGGTGGTGGTCTTTCCCGCCCCGTTCGGTCCGAGGAACCCGTAGAGCTCCCCCGGGCGCACGTCCAGGGCGATTCCGTCCAGGGCGACGTGCCGTCCGAACGTACGACGCAGGCCGGTGCAGACGATGGCGCTCACGTCGACGCGGCTCGCGGAGGTCGCGGTCCCCGTCCCCGGCATTCGATGGTCTCCCGCTCGGTCACGATCCAATGGACGGGCTCGTCCCCCGGCTCCTGAGGTATCCGGTCGACGATTTGCAAGGAAAATGCCAGTCCGAGACGCGATGCGGCCGTGGTGGACAGGAATCGGTCGTAATAGCCACCGCCGAATCCGAGCCTCCCCCCCTGACGGTCGAACCCGATTCCCGGGACGACGACGAGGTCGATCTCCTCCGCCGGGACGAGGTCGGTCGTGTCGGGGTCGGGCTCCCGCAGGCCGCGCGGCCCGCTCACCAGGTCCTCGAACGAACGGACCCGGCGTCCTTCCAGCCGGCCGCCGATCCCGATCCGGGGGCAGACGACTCGCTTGCCGGCCCCCCAGGCCGCTTCGAGGAGGGGCAGGGTGCGGACCTCGCTCGCGACCCCGACGTAGGCGTGGACGGTGGTCGCCTCCCGAAAAGCCGGCAGGTCGGCCGCCCGATCGCTGATGACCGCCGACAGGGCCTCGCGCTCCGCGGGCGGGATCGCCCCGCGGGCCTCGAGGAGCGCCGCCCTCAGCTCCGTCTTTGGCCGCCGCGCATCCGGGACAGTGTCGCTCAAGGCGCCGCTAGGCACGCCGGACGGTCAACGTGAGGCCGTCGACCGCCGCCACCACGACCTCCGCCCCCGCCTCGATCGGCTCCTCGGCCCGGGCGCGCCAGAGCTCGCCGTGGACGCTCACCGTCCCGACCGTGCCGACCGGGTCGATCCGGGCGGTGACCCGGCCGCGCTCCCCGACCAGGGCTTCCTTCCCCGTCGTCGGCCTGGACCGGTAGGTGCGCCATGCGAGCCCCATGACGAAGGCGAAGAAGCCGGCCGTCAGGAGGGCCGCGGGGACGATCACGCTCCAGCTCACCCTGACGAGCGATCCGGGAGCGTCGAAGAGCATGGTCGCCCCGAGCACGAAAGCGACCACCCCGCCCACCGTCAGGAGGCCGTAGCTCGCCACCTTCACCTCGGCGATGAAGAGCACCAGCGCGAACAGGATGAGGAGGATCCCGGCGTAGTTGACCGGCAGGGCCTGGAGGGCGAAGAAGGCGAGCAGGAGCGAGATGCCGCCCACCACCCCCGGCAGGATCGCGCCCGGGTTCATGAGCTCGAAGAAGATCCCGTAGATCCCGATCAGCATCAGAATGAACGCGATGTTCGGGTTGGCGATCGTGTCCAGGATCCGGAACCGGAGGCCGGCCTCGATCGTCCGCACGTCGGCGTCCGCCGTCTCCAGCGACACGGTCCGGTCCAGCACCTCGACCTCGCGCCCGTCGATCCGGTCGAGGAGAGCGGGCACGCTCGGGGCGAGCAGGTCGACGACGTTCTCCGCGAGCGCCTCGGTCTCGGTGATCGAGGCTCCCTCCCGCACCGCCCGCTCCGCCCAGTCGGCGTTCCGCCCACGTCGCTCGGAGATCGTCCGGATGAAGGCGATCGTGTCGTTCAGGATCTTCCGCTCGAGGTCGCCCGGCTCTCCGTCGCCCGTCCCGCCCCGGCCCGTATCGGGCGGCGAGGCCGGGCCGCCCGGCATCGGGGCGCCCCCCATCTGGATCGGCGTCGCGGCCCCGATGTTGGTGCTGGGCGCCATGGCCGCCACGTGGGCGGCGAGCGTGATGAACACGCCGGCCGAGCCGGCCCGGGCGCCGCTCGGGGCGACGTACACGACGACGGGGACCCGGCTCGCCAGGATCGCCTGCACGATGTCGCGGGTCGAATCCACGAGCCCGCCCGGCGTGTCGAGCTCGACGACGAGCGCGGCCGCGCCCTCGTCCTCGGCGCGCTCGATCGCGTCGGTCAGGAACTCCGCGGACGCCGGAGAGATCGCACCGTCGATCGCGACCCGATACACGAAGGGGGCGGCCTGCCCGGGGGCCGTGTCGGCGGGCGGCCCAGAGGCTTCCTGCCCGAGGCCGAGCCCGGTCGCGGCGCCGAAGAGAAGCAGCAGAACGGTGCCCTTTCGCACCGTTGCCGTACCTACGGGACCTGATTCGCTCACTGGAAGTAATATACGGGGCAGGGCGAACACCATGCCCGACCTGGCGCGGTCCGTCGCCGCTCTGGAGCACGGAAGACAGCCGAAAAGGAGTGAGGACTCATGGGGAGGGCCCTTTGGCTTGCAGCTCTGGCCGTCACCGCCGGTCCGCTGATGGCGAGCCCGGCGCAGGCGCAGGAAGCCCGCCTGGTCGCCGCCGTCGACAGCATGACCTCCACTCTTCCCGAGATGGAGGCACGTCACCGGAACGTCGTGGCGGCCGCCGACAGCATGGGCGCCCTCTATCGCGCGCTGAGCGAGGGGATCACGAAGATCGCCGACTCCGCCGCAGGCCAGGAAGCCGAGGCTCTGGCCCGCGCCATCCACAACCTGCAAGAGATGAACATGTCTTTCAACCTCCAATACCTCCAGCTCCAGCAGAAGATGCAGGCGGAAACCCGGAGGTTCACGATGCTGAGCAACATCATGAAGACGAAACACGACACAGCCAAGAACTCCATACAGAACATCCGGTAGCTGTCTTGCTGGACACCCGGCCCTTCCCCATATTGCGCCGCCTCATGCGCATCGCCTCGCTCACCGTCCTTCTCACCCTGTCGGTCGTAGCGGCGGGCTCGGCCCAGCAGTCCCGGTGGTGGTCGCCGGTCGTGGCCGACAGCGCGATGGTGGTCTCCGCCAAGAGCGAGGCGACCGCGGTCGGGCTGGACATCCTCCGCCGCGGCGGGAACGCCGCGGACGCGGCGATCGCCGTCCATTTCGCCCTGGCGGTCACCCTGCCCTACGCCGGCAACATCGGGGGCGGCGGGTTCCTCGTCTGGCGTGGGACCGACGGCCAGGTCCGCAGCTACGACTACCGCGAGGCGGCGCCGCTGGCGGCGACCGCGGACATGTATCTGGACGAATCCGGTGAGCCGCTCCCGGGAGGTCCATCCTGGTACGGCCCG
>DATEDS010000016.1:0-8156 GCA_035281565.1 Gemmatimonadota bacterium | reverse complement strand
TCGTCCTGACGGCGGAGCGCGACGCGTCGGTCTGGGGGAAAGCGGTGGAGCGGGTTCGGGGGGCGCTCTCCCGGAGCCGTCAAAGTTTCGATGCGCCGATCGCGTGACCGTCGTCCCTGGATCACCGGCGGGCCTCGGTTGGAGGTCCGTCGTCGGCTCCGGGGGAGCGCCCCCCGAACCCGCATTCGCAGCTATCTCCGGAGTCCCGCCAGCGCCGCCACGATCGAGTCCTGGATCGCACGACGGGGCGCCGCCGACCCGGGGAAGAATTCCATGAACAGGCTGAAGGCGAGTCGCTCGCCCCCCGCCGTCGACACGTAGCCCGACAGCGCCGAGACCCCCGACAGCGATCCCGTCTTGGCGCGCACCCGCCGCTCGGCCGGGGATCCCCGCATGCGATCCTCGAGCGTGCCGTCCACGCCGGCGATCGGCAAGGCGCTGAAGAAGGCCGGCGCCAGATCCTCGCGGCCGGCCATGTAGACGAGCAGGTCCACGACCTGGCTCACGGTGACGAGGTTGTAGCGCGAAACGCCGGAGCCGTCGGCGAGGACCATGGCCGTCGTGTCGATCCCCACCTCCGCGGCCAGGAAGCCCCGCTCGGCCGCCAGGCCGTTCGCGTAGTCGCCGGGCGGGCCCGCCGCTTGGGCACCGACCGCCTTCACGAGCTGCTCGCCGGTCAGGTTGTCGCTGACCTTGAGGAAGTTCCGCACGCTCACAGCGAGCGAGTCGCTCAGGAGGCGTGCGATCGTGATCGGGTCCGGCGGTACCGTCGAGGGGCTCGCGGGCAGCGAACCGAGAACGGCCACGCCGCGCCGGATCAGGAGCTCGGTGAAGACGCGCGCCGCGTACGCCGCCGGGTCCTCGACCGTCCGTATCTCGCTCACCGGTTCGGCGTCGAGCGGAAGGGTCCCCCGGACGTCGATCACGTTCGCCTTGGGCGTCCAGTGACGCTCGACCTGCAGCGCCGGCTCGGACTCCGGGGGACCGGTGCGGGCATCGACGGTCAGCCGCACGTAGTCGGTCGCCGGTTCGAGGGTCGCCGTGACCGGGGCGCCGACCCGCGAGCCCGGCACCACCCGTACGGTCACCGAATTGTCGTTCAACGTGAGCGCGCTCGTGTAGGGCCAGTACCAGTACGGACCGTCGTCCCACATCCAGCCGGGGCCCCACTCCGGCCCGGCAAAACGGTCGGCGACCGGGACGACACGCCCGAGGATGACCCGCACCCCGTGACTGACGACGCTGTCGGCAAGCGCGGCGAGATCGGCGGTGACCAGATCGGGATCACCGCTCCCGATCAGAAGCAGGTCGCCGGGGAGCGTGTCCCCGGTCCATGGCCGCCCGGCCGCGACGGTCGTCTCGAAGCGGAAGTCCGGTCCGAGCAGGTGGAGCGCCGAGGCGGCCGTGAAGAGCTTGAGATTCGAGGCCGGCGTGTAGAGCCGATCGATTTCCTGCGCGTAGAGCGTATCGCCCCGATCCAGGGAGACCACCAGCAGCGCCGACCCGGAATGTCTGAGGCTCGGGTCGGCCAGCAGCCGGGAGAGGGTGTCGGGGACCCGGGCCCCGCCCGCGCCGCGGGCGGCCGACGCACAGCCGATCGGGAGAAGAAGCGCGACCACAAGCACGAAAGCCCGCGTGAGCGGGCTTTCGTCGAAGCGTCGAAGCGGTCCGAACCGATCGATCGGCGGTAAGGCTTTCTCGAAGGTTACTTTCTCTTCTTTCTCGAAGCCTTTCTCTTGCGGGCCTTTTTCCCGGCCTTCTTCTTCGACTTCTTCTTGGCCTTCTTCTTCGAGGCCTTCTTTCTGGTCGACTTCTTGGCCATAGCAGCCATACCGTTTCCTCCTGGTCTGAGCGTCACGATGGTCGGACCGCTCGACAAAAAAAAGTCTATCACAACAATACGAACGTGCGCAATAGTTTGGAGCAGAAAAAAAAGAGGGGTCGATCCGGATCACCCGGCGAGCGTGTTGACCAGTTCGAGGAGCGAAGGGTCGACGGCCTTCTCCTCGGCGATCGCATCCGAGATTCGCGTCGAGCACACCGTCTCTCCACGAATCCCGAACAGCCGATCGCCCTGACCGGCGATCGCCGCACGCGTAGCGGCACAGGCGAGACGGCTCGCGAGAAGACGATCGCGAACGGTGGGGTTGCCGCCGCGCTGGATGTGGCCGAGGATCGTGACGCGCGGTCCCGCCCCCGGCAGGTCCCTGAGCCCCGCGCCGCGCGCGTCGAGCTCGTCCAGAAGCCCGCGCGCTCCACCCGGGTGGGCACCCTCGGCGACGACGATGATGCAGGAGAGCTTGCCGCGGCGGTAGTTGCCGTGGATCACCTCGAGGAGAGCCCTCGGATCCAGCTCGACCTCGGGGAGCACGACCGCTTCGGCTCCGCCTCCGATCGCGACCGCGAGGGCGATGAAGCCGCGGTTGCGTCCCATCACCTCGATGAAGAAAAGGCGGTCCAGCGCGTTGGCGGTGTCACGGATCCGGTCGATCGCCTCCAGCGCGGTGTTGCAGGCGGTGTCGAACCCAATCGAGTGATCCGTGCCTCCGAGGTCGTTGTCGATCGTGGAGGCGACGCCGAGGACATGTCCGTTCCACAGGGCCTGCAGACGCGAGGCCCCGCTCTGCGTCCCTTCGCCGCCGATCGTGATCAACGCGCGACAGCGACGCCGATCGAGGACCTCGCACGCCGTCCGTCTCACCACCTCTTCGTGGAAGCGGACCTCGCGTGCCGTGTCGAGGATCGATCCGCCGCGCTGGAGGATGTTGGCCACCGAGCGCGGCGTGAGAGGCAGCGCGTCGTCTTCGATCAGCCCGCAGAATCCGCGCCGGAAACCGATGACGTCCCATCCGGCCCCGGCGGCGGTCCGGACGACGGCCCGGATCGCCGCGTTCATGCCGGGGGCGTCCCCGCCACTCGTCAGGACGCCGAGACGGTCAGGCATGCGGGCGGAGGAGGGCCGGATGCATGGGCAGCGAAACCTAACCGGGGCCGATCCGCATGTCAGCGCGAGGCCGAGGGACGCTTTCGGACAGGACCCTTTCGGGGCGGCGCAATCCCCCGCCCCCCAGGCGGTTACGCGGCCGGGGAACCTTTGGGGCCGTTCCGTGCTACGATAGGAGCGTATACCGCATTTTCCCGAGGGGAGGAAGAGATGTCGATGCATGGCTCGATTCGCAGATGGGTGCTGGCCCTGGCGCTCGGATCGTTCGGGGTCGCCGCGGCCGCCTGCGCCAACGAAGGGGCCGACGAGGTCGATGAGGATCTGCCGATCGTCGTCGAGGACGGCGGGCCGATCGCGCTGGGCGATACGACAGGCCTCGGCGCCGACGAGATCGACGTCGTGGAGGAACGGCCGCGGGTGGTCGAGCGCACGGTGATCGTCCGCGACGCACCGCGGTCCGAGCCGGTGGTCGAGCAGCCTTCGCCGGCACCGGCCCCGTCGCGCCCGAGCGCGATCCCGGCGGGGACCTCGATCCCGTTCGCGACGCTGCATCAGATCGACTCGGAGCACAATCAGGTGGGCAGCACCTGGACCGGCCGCGTGACGCGCAACGTCGTGGTCGGCGGCCAGGTCGTGATTCCGGCGGGCGCGACGGTGACCGGGGTCGTCACCCACATGAACGAGGGCGACGACAACGGCGGACGCGGCTCGATCACGCTCGAGGCGCGCTCGGTCGAGACCGCGTACGGCACGCGATCGATCGCGGCGTCGCCGGTCGCCGGTGGCCACTCGTACGCCGACAAGGGCTTCCCGACCAAGGAGACCGGGATCGGCGCCGGCGCCGGAGCGGTCCTCGGGGGCATCATCGGGGGCAAGAAGGGCGCGGCGATCGGAGCCGCGGCCGGTGGCGCCGGTGGGGCGGCAATGGGCGCGGCGCGCGACGATTACGAGGTCGCGCTCAACGCGGGCAGCGACCTCACGGTCCGGCTGACGAGCTCGGTCGGGCTCTAGGAGCACGTCCTCAGGGCACCCCTCGGTTCCGATCTGAAGCGCCGGGGCCGGCTTCGTGCCGGTCCCGGCGCTTCGCTTGGCCCGACCCTTTCCTCAGCCCCGACGCGGAGCGGAGCAGCGATGATCGAAGCGCGCGAGCTGGCCGAGCTGCGGGCGTTCGCGCTCGAGGCCGCCCGGGCCGCCGGACGCGTGGCCGTCGAGGCCTTCGGCGGCGCGCTGGAGGTCGAGCGCAAGCCCGACCGCTCGCTGGTGACGTCGGCCGACCGGCGCGCCGAGGAGCTCCTGCGGGAGCGACTGGCGGCGCGCTGCCCGGCGGACGGGGTGATCGGCGAGGAGTTCGGGATCCAGGAGGGCTCGAGCGGGCGCCGATGGACGCTCGATCCGATCGACGGGACCTTCGGGTTCGTTCATGGCGTGCCACTCTTCTCGGTCCTGATCGGCCTTCTGGACGGCGACGAGGCGGTTCTGGGCGTGGTCCATCTGCCGGCGATCCAGGAGACGGTGGCTGCGGCCCGCGGGTCCGGCTGCTGGTGGTGGAAGGCGGGTGGGGATCCCGGACGGGCGCGGGTCTCGGCCGAGCCCGACCTGGCCGAGGCGCTCGTGCTGGCGACCGACTTCCGGCGGCTGCCGGGGGAGCCGGCAGCGGGGTTCGCCCGGCTGGCCGGGGACGCGGGGGCGCTGCGGACCTGGGGGGACGCCTACGGCCACGTCCTCGTCGCCACGGGGCGCGCCGAGGCGATGATCGATCCGGTCATGAAGCCCTGGGACTCGGTGCCCCTTCAGCCGATCGTCGAGGAGGCGGGGGGCCGATTCACCACGCTCGCAGGTGAGGCGGCGCCGGCGGCGGGGAGCGCCCTCTCGACCAACGGGCTCCTGCACGACGCGGTGATGGAGCGGCTGGCGACCGACGTGGAATAGCGGACTTGCGTCAAGCCTTCCGGACGATCTTTTCGCCCACGATTCGTTCCACAGGCGGGAAGGCTTTCCGGGCCGCCTCGGGGACGGGCAGCCACGCGCTGCTCCCCGGACGATCCACGAACCAATCGAAGGGACGCGTTCCGGGACCGTCTCCCGGCTCCCCCACCACGATCCGGCCGACCATGCCGCCGGCCTCGTGCGGCAGGCAGAAATAGTCGTAGACGCCGGGGACGGTGAACGTCACGTCGAAAGCCTGACCCGGTTTGGTGAGGATTCCCGAGTCCCAGGGTTCGGCATTCTCGGGGATGCGCAGCGAGTGGCCCGCGTTGAGCGGATGATAGGCCGTCGTCGAGTGGACGCTCTCCTCGATCACCCACCGGACCGTGCTCCCCGGTTCGATCAGGACTCCGATGGGATCGAACCAGACCCTCGAACCGAGCGCGTCGCTCCGCATGCGGATCTCGACCGGGCCGGAGTCGCGGGACGGACCGCCACTGCCCTCGAGACCGATCAGCACGCCGAGGAAACCTCGCGCCGGGCGCGGGGCGGAGAGGCCGGCGAGCGCGAGGCCGCCGGCCTGCAGGAGCCTCCGCCGTGTGACCACGCCGCGGCTACTTGATCGCGGCCGCCGCCTCGGACGACACGTACCACACCACGAAGTGGTAGTGCGGCTCGGCGACGCCCGGGTGGCCGGCGTTGTAGTAGATGTCCACGTGGTCGGCTTCGGCCGCGGCGACGTCGAGCCCGTTGAAGTTCTGCTGCTCGTTCATCGACGACAGCGGAATCATGTATACCGAGCTGACCAGCTTGCCGTCTCGGTCGTACGCCAGGAACGGGCCGGCCGGCAAGGTCGCCGGATCCACGTACAGGGTGCCGATCCCAGGCAGGAAGTCCGGGAGCTCGACAAGCTCGCTCACCGGCTGGAAGGCGCCGCCGGGGGGCGCGGTCAGCGCTCCGTGCTCGTGCCCGGCGGCGACCTGCTGCTGGGCTCGGGCCGAGCCGGCTTGGAAGGCGACGGCGGAGACCGCCAAGACGAGCGTAACGAGCCGTTTCATGATGGATCCTCCTGATGAGGTTGAGTACGCTGGGGTTGCTGCATCGAGAGTATACACCTAACTTGATTATTATGCAAGTTGAAACTATCAAAACAGCTCTCCCCACGGGCACCAAGCGGGAGATCCTGGACCTGCTCATCCACGAGGAGCTGAGCGCACAGCAGCTCGCCGCCAGGCTGGGGGTGAGCCCGGCTGCCATCCGGCAGCACCTGGCGACCCTCCAGGGCGGCGGGCTGGTGGTGCGGGGGAAGGGCGATCCCCGGCCCGGCCGTCCGACCTACGTCTACGCGCTTTCGCCGCTCGCCCGGCGGGCCTATCCCAAACGGTACGACGTGCTGGCCAGCGAGCTGTTCGAGGTCCTGCAGGACCGGCATGGTGAGCCCGCCGCGCTCGAGCTCGTGGCGACGGCTGCCCGGCGGGTCGCCGGCCGGGCGCGCGACCGGATACCCAGGGAGGATGCCGGAGGGCGGTGGGATCTCCTGCTCGGCTGGCTGGAGGAGACCTTTTCGCTGGAGGCCGAGTGGGAACTCCTCGACGACGGTCGCCGGCGCATCGTCGTATACCACTGTCCCTTCCAGGACATCGCCGCGGATCGTCCGCGGGTCTGTGGAACGTTTCTGACGACCTTGATCGGGGAGCTTCTGGGCACGGACCGGGTGAGCCACGTGCCGCTCGGGGACCGCCTGCGCTGCTGCGCGATCGACATCGGGGAGCCCGTCAGGGCGTGACGAGCCCGGGCCTCACCCGACCCATACCGACTTGACGTTGACGAACTCGCGGATTCCGAAGGCCGAGAGCTCCCGGCCGTAGCCGCTCTCCTTGATCCCGCCGAAGGGGAGCCGCGGGTCCGACTTGACGAGACCGTTGACGAAGCAGGCCCCCGCCTCGAGCTCCTCGGCCGCGATCCGCCGTCCGCGGTCGAGGTCACGCGTGAAGACCGCGGCCCCCAGGCCGAACGAGGTGTCGTTGGCGACTTGGATCGCCCCCGCCTCGTCGGCCACCGGGATGATCGACGCGACCGGCCCGAAGAGCTCTTCCTCGTATCCCGGCGAGGCCGGCTTCACGTCGGTCAGGACCGTCGGCGGGTACCACGCTCCCTCGCGATCGGGGACCTGGCCGCCCAGCAGGCACCGCGCTCCGAGCGCGATCGTCTCCTCGACCTGGCGGTGGAGCTCGTCCCGAAGGTCCGTCCGCGCCTGGGGGCCGATGTCGGTGGCCTCGTCCAGCGGGTCGCCGACGACCGCGCGCGCCGTCCGCTCGACGAAACCACGCTCGAACGCCTCCCGGACCGGCTCGACGACGACGAACCGCTTGGCGGCGATGCAGCTCTGGCCCGAGTTGATGAGCCGGCTCTTGACGCACGTCTCGACGGCATGGTCGAGATCGGCGTCCTCGAGGATCACGTACGGGTCGCTGCCCCCCAGTTCGAGGACCGTCTTCTTGAGACTCCGCCCGGCGGCCGCGGCGACCGCGCGCCCGGCGGGGCCGCTCCCGGTCAGCGTCACCGCCCGGACGAGCGGTTGCTCGATCAGCGCCTCGACCCGCTCGCTTCCGACGAGGAGGGCCCGGAAGAGTCCCTCCGGAAAGCCCGCCTCCCGGAAGACCTCCTCGATCGCGAGGGCGCAGCCGGGGACGTTCGAGGCGTGCTTGAGTAGGCCCGCGTTGCCCGCCATGAGACCCGGAGCCGCGAACCTGAAGACCTGCCAGAACGGGAAGTTCCAGGGCATGACCGCGAGCACGACGCCCAGGGGACGGAACGTGACGAAGCTGGCGCGCGCGTCGGTCTCGACCGGCTGGTCGGCCAGAAATCGCTCTGCGTTCTCCGCGTAGTACTCGCAGACCCAGGCGCACTTCTCGGCCTCGGCGCGGCCGTCGCGGACCGGCTTCCCCATCTCCTCGGCCATGAGACGCGCATAGGCGCCCGCGCGTTCCCTCAGGATACCCGCCGCCCGGTGCATCACGCGGGCGCGCTCGTCGAAGGTCGTCCCGCGCCACGCCTCGAACGCCCGATGCGCCCGCTCGACGATTCCCTCGATCTCGTCCGCCGGCGTCTCCTCGACGGTCCGGATCGTCTTTCCGGTGGCAGGGTTGACGACCTCGATCGGCATGCGGGCTCCTTCCCGGGCTCAGGGTGGGGCGAGGCGGGAGAACGTCACCGGGTCCCCGACGCGGATCAAGGGCGCCGTCCGGAGGACCGTCGCGGCGGCGGCAGGAGCGCGAGCCCCGCC
>DATEDS010000015.1:0-5085 GCA_035281565.1 Gemmatimonadota bacterium | reverse complement strand
TGCCCAGCAGGCCCAGCCGACGGAGGCCGAGGAGCGCCAGCCCGGCGCCCGCGGTCCCGGCCGCGAACCGGAACGCCGGCGACCACCTCTCCTGACGGAGCTCGGAGGTCTCGCCCGTCCGGCGACCTTCCCCCTGGAGCGCCGGGACGTCGCCGGCTCGCTCGTACGTCTCGAGCTCGTTCTCGACGTGATGGACGCCCGGGACCGAGGCGACCGCGCTCAGCAGGTCCTCGACCTCGCGCGCCAGGATCGCACCGCGGAGAACCACCCGGCCGTCGTGGGCATCGACCTCGATGGCCCCGGGATGGGAGACGTAACGCCCGAGCTTGGAGCGTACGCGCTCGACCAGGACCTCGTCGGAGACCGGACCACGCTCGAAGACGCGGCTCCGGAGGCCCGCCGCCAGCCCGCGCGTCCGGTTGGCCGAGTCGCGGGCGGCCTTTCCCAGGAAGGCTCCCGAGTCGCCGATCCTCGAGGAGACCCGGTCACGAGCCAGCGCGCGCCGCCGCCGCCCGCGATCCGGATCCAGCAGATACATGAGCCCGGCCCCGAGGCCGAAGCCGCCGAGGATGCCCGCCTTCGATGTCATCGTCGCCTCCATGTTCGAATCCCGATCCGATGTCCGGTATGAAATCAGTCTAGAGGACGCGGCGGGACGGCTCCGTTCGATCCCGTACAGAGCGAGGTCGCGGCGCGGCCGCGCGCCTCAGGCCGCCGCCTCGGGACCCTCGGGAACCCGCCCCTTCATGGTGTTCAGCCACAGGGCCGAGTTGATGACTCCGAGATGGGTGAAGGCCTGCGGGAAGTTGCCGAGCAGCTCACCCGTCTGGACGTGGATCTCCTCGCTCAGGAGCCCGACCGGATTGGCGCGTGCGATCATCCGCCGGAGGAGCTCCTCCGCCTCGGCCAGCCGGCCCTGCATCGCGAGGCAGTCGAT
Source organism: Gemmatimonadota bacterium (assembly GCA_035281565.1). Lineage (GTDB taxonomy): Bacteria > Gemmatimonadota > Gemmatimonadetes > JACCXV01 > JAHWKZ01 > DASRVA01. Next base: position 4,148 of record DATEDS010000015.1, on the reverse strand, counting down.
GAGCCAGAACGTGCACCACGCGAACGCGCCCTCGTGGCCACGCAACCCGTCCTCCGAGAGGTAGCGGATCACGAGGTCTCCGACCACCAGTTCCTCCTCGATGGCGGCGATCGTCCGTTCGACGCGCGGGTCGTCGATCGGCAGGAAGCCGAGGATCGGGATCAAGAGGAGCGCCGCGTCCAGGTGCCGGCTCCCGTACGACTGGACGAACGTCCCCCGTTCCGGGTCGACGCCGTTCTCGAGGATCGACGACCGGACCGCCTCCCGCTCCTCCCGCCACCGTGCGACGTCGCCCGCCAGCGGATGGTCGCGAGCCTCGGCGAGCCGGACGGCCCGGTCGAGCGCGACCCAGCACATGACCTTGGAGTAGACGAAGTGCCGGGGCTCGGTCCGGACCTCCCAGATCCCGAAGTCGGGCTCCCCCCAGACCTCGCACACGTGGTCGGCGATCGAGGCCAGGAACCCGGCCAGATCCGGCGTCGGCTCCTCGATCTCGTAGCGCCACACCTGGTAGGTGGCGTCCAGGATCTCGCCGTAGATGTCGAGCTGCCGCTGCTCGGCGGCCCGGTTGCCGATCCGGACCGGACGCGAGCCGCGATACCCCTCGAGGTGGTCGAGCGCCCGCTCCTCGGGGGGAGTCCCGCCGTGGAGCGTGTAGAGGACACGCAGGTTGCGGATCGGATTCCCGGCCAGCGCGCAGTCCCGGATCCAGCCGATGAAGTCGTGGAGCATCCTGTGGTGTCCCAGATGGTAGAGCGCATGGACCGTGAACGAGGCGTCCCGGATCCACGCGTAGCGGTAGTCCCAGTTCCGCTCCCCGCCGATCTCCTCGGGAAGCGACGTCGTCAGGGCGGCGGCGAGCCCGCCTGTCTCGTGGTGGCTGAGGAGCCTCAGCACGAGCTCGCTCCGGACTACCATGTCGTGCCAGGGACCGGCGCCGAAGGGGCAGAGATCGGGATTGCAGTCGTGGACCCATTCGTGCCAGTAGGCGACCGTCCGGTTGAAGGCCTCGAAGGCGTCGACCGGCTCGACCACGCCGTCCGGGCCCGGATGGCCGAGGAGGTAGACCAGGCGGTCGCCTTCCCGGACCACGTGCCGGGCGGTCGCCCGGCCGCGCTCGATCCGGAGCGCCCCGGGCGCCCAGAGCCGGACGAACTCCCCGCCACCGCGCGCTACCGCACCGTCGTCGACCGGCTCCAGGCGGGTCGGTTCCCGGGCGTAGTCGAAGCGGGGCTCGAACTCGACGTCCAGCTCGACCTCCCCACGGTGCCCCTCGACGATCCGGACGATCGTCTGGTCCCGTCCATGCGCGATCCCCTCCCAGTACGGCATGAAGTCGATCACCCCCGCCGTTCCGCCCGGCTCGACGAACATGGTCTCGAGCACGTTGGTCCGGTCCAGGTACCGCTGGGTGCCGGAGCCCCCCGAGGCGGGCCCGATCCGCCACCGCCCGCCCTTCCGGGCGTCCAGGATCGCGGCGAAGACGCTCGGGCTGTCCAGCTCGGGCAGGCAGCACCAGTCGATCGAGCCGTCGCTCCCCACCAGGGCGGCCGTGGTCAGGCTGCCGATCGCGGCGTACGCGGTCAGCGGCTTGTAGTCGGCATCGCTCATCGAGGCGTCAGTCGGCGAACAGGGCTTCCAGCAGCCTGTACACGTCGGCGGGGTTCGCGAGCCGGTACTCGGCGGCCGTCTCCACGTCCTGGTCGCCCACGCGGACGGTGACCGCGTTCGGTAGCGCGCGGAAGGCGTCCTCGTCCGTCTCGTCGTCGCCGACGTAGAGGGCTCGATCGGCAGATCCGTCCGGCATCGCGTCGATCACGTGCCGGATGGCGTCGCCCTTGTCGAAGGCGTCCGCCGGGCGGATCTCCCACGAGGCCTTGCCCGCGCGCAGGATGAAGCCCGCTTCCTCGACCAGGTCGCGGAGCCGGGCCTCGACGCGGGCCAGCCGGCGCGTGTCGCCGCGCGGGCGGACGTGAACGGTCGCCGTCCACGTCTTGTCCTCGACCTGGACGCCGGCCGGGTCTTCCTCCAGGCGATCGGTGGCGAGCTCGAGGAGCCGGGCCAGGCGTTCGGCAACCTCCTCGGGCGGACGGCGAGCGATGCCGGGTCCTTCGATCTCGAGGCCGTGGTTTCCGACGTAGATCGCGTCCGGGAGGTCGACCCGGCCGCGGACGTCCTCGAGCGCCCGGCCGCTCACGATCGCGAGCCGCCGATCGGGGCCGGGCAGCCGGGCCAGGATCGCCCGCCGCTCGCCGGTCAGGCCGGGCGCCCCCGGATCCTCGACGATCTCGGTCAGCGTGCCGTCGAAGTCGAGGGCCACCAGGACCGGCCCGCCCGAGAGCCGCCCCCGGATGGCGTCCAGGTCCGCCTCGGGCACGCCGCTCACGTCGAGCCGTGGACCAGCGCGGAGGCCCGCGCCTCGGCGGCCTCGGCCAGGAACTCGCCCATCCAGGTGTAGATCGTCCGCTTCCGGAGCCGTGCCTTCATCGCCTCCATCCGCCGCCGCCGCTCCTCGAGCGGCATCTCGAGCGCGGTCCGGATGTCCTCGGCGAAGCCCTCCGTGTAGAAGGGATTGATGGGGATCGAGTGGTCGATGTCGTCGGCCGCGCCCGCGAACTCGCTCAGGCAGACGGCGCCGGCATCGTCTCCCTGGCACGCGATGAACTCCTTGACGACCAGGTTCATGCCGTCCACGACCGACGAGATGATCGCCACGTCCGCCAGCCGATAGAACGCGGCCAGCTCGTCCTGCGGCAGCGTGTGCCGGATGTAGATGATCGGCCGCCAGTCGTCCATCGACAGGTCGTCGTTCAAGGCGTCGATCCGCGCATCCACCTTCTCGGCCAGGTGCTGGTAGGCGGGGATCTCGCCGCGGCTCGGGGCCGCGATCTGGATGAACGTGAATCTGCCGCGGTACTCCGGGTTGTCGCGGAAGAAGACGCGGAGCGCTTCCAGTCGCTCCAGGATCCCCTTCGAGTAGTCGAGCCGGTCGACCCCGATCCCGACCTTCCTGCCCTTCAGCCGGAACCGCTCGCGGATCCGCTCGATCCGCTCGGCCGTCTCCCGACTCGCCGCGATCGTCTCGAAACGCTCGACGTCGATCGAGATCGGGAGCGACCTCACCCTCGTGGCCCTCCCTCGATGGACGATCGTGCGCTGGCTCCAATCGACCAGGACATCGAGCTCGTGCACGCAGGTGTCGAGGAAGTTCTGCGCGAACGACTCCAGGTGGAAGCCGATCAGGTCGTTGGCGAGAAGCCCCTCCAGGATCCGGACCTTCTGGGGACAGACGCGGAACGTCTCCCAGGCCGGCCACGGTATGTGCCAGAAGTGGGCGAGCGTCAGGTCCGAGCGGACCGCGCGGATCGCGCGCGGCACGAGCGCCAGGTGGTAGTCCTGGATCCAGACCAGGGCGTCGGCGCCGTTCAGCTCCTCGACAGTGGCGTGGGCGAAGCGCCGGTTGATGTCGCGATAGGTCGTCCAGAAGCGGTCCCGGAACCGCACGTGCTCGAGGATGTTGTGACAGAGGGGCCAGAGGGCCTGGTTCGAATACCCCAGGTAGTACCGCTCGATCTCGTCTTCGGTGAGCCAGATCCTGCGGATCGTGTAGGCCGGGTCCTCGGGTGGAACCCGGACATGGTCGTGCCCGCCGACGACCATCCGGTCGGCGTCGCCGTCGCCCCACGCGACCCAGGTCCCGCCGACCGCCCGGAGGACCGGGTCCAGCGCGAGCGGCAGCCCGCCCGCCGGGCGCCGGACCACGATCTCGCCGCCTTCCCGGTTGTGGGCGTACGGCTGGCGGTTCGCGACCACGGCCAGCCCGATGTCGGGGAACCGCGCCTGGAAGGCCTCGTGGACCCGCTGGGGAGTCCAGTCGGTCATGCGGGGCAAGGTAGGCGCGCCCGGCGCCGGCCGCACCCGAACGGGGGGTCGGGCCGGCCTTCGCGGCCAGGGTTGCCGCGCGGCGCCGGCGCGTTCGTCTGCTACTCGTGGTCGCGGATCGCCTCGACCAGCTCGTCCTTGTTCATGGAGCCGCGCCCCTCGATGTCCAGCTCCTCGGCACGGTTCCGGAGCTCCTGGAGCGTCCGGTCCTCGAGCCGGGTGTTCGGGTTGCCAGTGCCGCCCGGGGTCGGGTTCTCCGTCCGGCC
>DATEDS010000014.1:0-2511 GCA_035281565.1 Gemmatimonadota bacterium | reverse complement strand
CCATGGCTAGGCCTCCAAGAGCAGCCGCTCCGGCCGTTCGAGCAGCTCGCAGATCCGCCGCAGGAACTGGACCGCCGGCGTGCCGTCGACCAGGCGGTGATCGTAGGAGAGCCCGAACCACATCATCGGGCGGATCACGATCAGGCCGTTCCGGGCGACCGGGCGCTCGACGATCTTGTGGATGCCGAGCACCGCCGACTCGGGCTGGCTGATGATCGGGGTGGAAAGGATCGCCCCGTAGCCGCCGGCGTTGGAGAGCGTGAACGTCCCGCCCTGGATCTCCTCCATCGTGAGCTTCCGCTCACGCGCCTTCTTCGCCAGCTCGTCGATCTCGCGCGCGATCTCGACCATGGACTTTCGGTCGGCGTGCTTGACGACGGGGACGATGAGACCCGCCTCGGTGTGGACGGCGACCCCGATGTGGTGGAAGCGGTGGTAGACGACGGTCTCGCCGTCGATCGAAGCGTTCACCTGCGGGAACTCGCGGAGCGCCGCGATCGACGCCTTCATGATGAACGGCATGTACGTGAGCTTGTACCCGTGCTGGGCGAAGAAGTCGTCCTTGATCCGCTCGCGGAGCTCGACCAGGGCCCCGAAGTCGCACTCGTCGACGCTCGTGACGTGGGCCGCCGTGTGCTTCGACTCCGCCATCCGGCGGGCGATCGTCTTCCGGATCGAGGACATGGGGACGACCTCGACAGGCTCGTCGGCGCCGTACTCGCGGGCCGGGGCCCCGGGCGCGGCGGCCGGGGCCGGCTCCTCCTCGGGCGCCTTCTCGAGGTACGACAGCACGTCTTCCCGTGTGACTCGGCCGGCCTTCCCCGAGCCCTCGATCACGGTGAGGTCGAGCTGGTGCTCGCGGGCCAGCTTCCGAACCGCAGGGGAGGCCTTCATGTCCTCGGGTATGACCGCCTCCCGGCGCGCCGCCGCGGGAGCCCGGGCTGCCGGCCGAGGGGCGGGCTCCGCTTCAGCTTCCTTCTCGGCCGGCGCTTCCTCTTCGGCCCCTTCGGCGGGCGCCTCTTCGGCGCGTGGCTTGTCGGCCTTCTTCCCGGGCTTCTCCTCCTTCCCGGGCGCTTCCTCTTTCGCGGCCTCCACCTTTTCGCCCTCCTGGGCGATCAGGCCGAGGACCTCGCCGACCGCGACGGTGGCGCCCTCCTGCTTCCTGATCTCGGCCAGCGTGCCGGCGCGGAAGGCGGTCACCTCCATGTTGATCTTGTCGGTCTCGAGCTCGACGAGCGCCTCGTCGGCCGCGACCTCGTCGCCTTCCTTCTTCAGCCACTTCCCGACCGTCGCCTCGGGCACGCTCTGCCCCAGCGAGGGGACCTTGATCTCCAGCGGCATCGCGGCTCCTCCTCGGGCTAGACGGTGGCGGTGGCGCGGATCCCCGCCGCCACCTCGTCCACGCTGGGCATGTAGTGGGCTTCCATCGTGGCGGCCGCCGGGAACGAGGTGTTGTGGCCGCAGATCCGGCGCACCGGGGCGTCCAGGTCCCAGAAGCAGCGATCGGCGATCGTGGCCGCGATCTCGCCGCCGATCCCGCCGGTCCGGGGCGCCTCGTGGACGATCACCGCGCGCCCGGTCCTGGCGACCGACTCGAGGACGGTGGGGAAATCGAGCGGCAGGAGGGTCCGCAGGTCGATCACCTCGACCTCGATCCCGTCGTCCTCGGCCAGCCGGTCGGCGGCCTGCAGGGTGACGTGGAGCATGTAGCCGAAGGTGATCGCGGTCACGTCGTCCCCCTCGCGGGCCACATGGGCCTCGCCGATCGGCGTCGTGACCTCCTCCCCCTCCGGCAGCTCGTCCCGGATCGAGCGGTAGAGCTTCTTGTTCTCCCAGTAGATGACGGGATCCTGGCTGCGGATGGCGGAGCGAAGCAGGCCGGCCGCGTCGCGGACGGTGGAGGGCGCGACCATGACCAGGCCCGGGACGTTCATGAACAGCGCCTCGTTCGACTGGCTGTGGTACACGCCGCCCCCGACACCGCCGCCCCATGGGCAGCGGATCGTGATCGGCATGTCGTACCGCCCGGCCGTCCGCCACCGGTAGCGGGCGATCTGCTGGACGATCTGGTCGAACGCCGGGTGGATGAAGTCGGCGAACTGGATCTCGGGCAAGGGCCGGCAACCGACCATGGCCGCCCCGACGCACATTCCGGCGATCAGCGACTCGGAGATCGGGCTGTCGATGATCCGCTCGGGACCGAACTCCTCCAGGAGCCCGCGCGTGGCCTTGAAGACTCCGCCGTAGATCCCGGTGTCCTCGCCGATCAGGAACGTCGTCTCGTCCCGCGCCATCTCCTCGTGGAGGACCCGGTTGATGGCGTCGATGTAGGTGATCTCGGCCATCCCTAGGCCTCCCCGGATTCGCGGCCCAGGATCTCGAAGCCGCGGTAGTCCCCGGCGTACACGCCCGAGAGGTAATCCTCGGGCTCGGGCCGGGCGCTCGCCTCGGCGAAATCGATCGCCTCCTCGACCTCCTTCTGCGCCCGCTCCTGGATCGCCGTCAGCGCGT
>DATEDS010000013.1:0-4284 GCA_035281565.1 Gemmatimonadota bacterium | reverse complement strand
CAACTTGACCGGCGCGGTCCGGGGCGAACAGTCGAGCTCGAATGGCGACACCGAAGAGATCTTCTGGTATCCCAAGGCGAACGCCTCCCTCCGCTTCCCCGAGGCGGCCCAGGGCATCGACGAGCTGAAGCTGCGGGTGGCCTACGGCGAGTCGGGCAACCAGCCGCTGTTCGGTCAGAAGTTCATCAGCCTGGACGCGACGAAGAACATCGCCGGGAACCCGGGGCTGACGTTCATCCCGGTGATCGGGGACCCCGGCATCAAGCCCGAGCGGACGCAGGAAATCGAGGGCGGAATCGACGCTACGCTCTTCGGGGGGAGGGCGCGAGTCGACCTGACCGCGTATCAGCAGACGATCACCGATCTCCTCCTCGAGCGCACGCTCGCGCCTTCGAGTGGCGGGGACACTCAGTTCTTCAACGGCGGTGAGCTCCGGGTGCGGGGGTTCGAGGCCGCCGTCGCGGTGACTCCTGTCCAGACCGAGGACTTCCTGTGGTTATCCCGGACCACGTTCTACCTCGACCGGGGCGAGATCACCGAGCTGCCGGTCCCGGCGTTCGCCTTTGGCGGCTTCGGGACGAGCCTCGGCGCGTTTGGAATCGCCGAGGGCGAGTCGCCCACCCGGCTCATCGGGAATGTGGGGGGGGAGATCGTGGAAGTCGGCGACATCAACCCGGACTTCAAGATGGGCTTCGTCAACGAGATCATCTGGAAGGGGGTGAACGTCTACTCGCTCTGGGACTGGCAGCAGGGCGGCGACATCGTCAACCTGACGACGTTCATCTCCGACCTGGCCCAGACCACGGAGGACTTCGTTCCGGGAGGCCAGCAGAGGCTCGAGCGGTTCGGGACACCCGACGCGGGCACGTACATCGAGGACGGCTCCTTCGTCAAGCTCCGCGAGCTCTCGGTTTCCTATGAGCTTCCGGTGGCGTGGGTGGACACGTGGTGGCCGTGGGCGCGTAGCGTCCGGCTCAGCGTGAGTGGCCGCGACCTCCTGACGTTCACCGACTACAGCGGGCTCGATCCGGAGGTGTCGAACTTCGGCAACCAGCAGATCGGGCGTAACGTGGACACCTCTCCCTATCCACCGAGCCGGAGCTTCTGGTTCTCGGTGGATCTGGGATTCTGAAAGGAGCGCCGGGGATGACGACCATGCGAAGCACTTTGGCGCTGCTTTCCGGCATGATGATCGCCGGTGGCGCGGCCTGCACGAGCCTGGAAGCGCCCGACTTCAACAACCCGAGCATCGACGAGTTGCAGGAGAATCCGACCCGGGCCGCTGCCGCAGCCGCGGCGACCGGGCTGTTGATCGGCGCACGCGAGAACATCGGCGAGTTCAATGGCTACGTCTCGCTGACCGGGATCCTGGGCCGTGAGTCGTACAACCTGGACGGCGCCGACACGCGTTACGCGACCGAGATGTACCAGGGCGCGGTGCTGAATCCCGGCTCCCCGGCCTTGGGCGGGAACCTGTGGGCGCTTCGCTACCAGAACATCAGGAACGCCAACATCCTGCTGACCGCTCTCGACCGGCTCCTGGACGACCCGCTGACCGGAATGACACCGGCAGAGAAGGAGGCGACGCGCGGTTTTGCAAAAACGATCCAGGCGCTCGATTTCCTGCTCGTGATCAACACCCGGGACGAGAACGGGGCCGTGATCGACGTCGATCGTCCGGTCCTGGATCCGCCAGCGCCGATCGAGGGCAAGGAGGCGGTATTCGCTCACATCGTCCAGCTCCTCGAGGAGGCGGCGGCGCATCTCGAGGCCGGCGGGTCGGAGTTCCCGTTCCCTCTCAGTCCCGGGTTCGCCGGGTTCGACACGCCGGCCACCTTCCTCCAATTCAACCGCGGGCTCCTCGGCCGGGTCGAGGTGTACCGCGGCAACTTCGCCGCGGCTCTGACGGCTCTGGAGGAATCGTTCCTGAGCACCGCCGCCCCGCTCGATCTGGGCGTCTATCACTCCTTCGGCGGGGGTTCGGGGGACAAGGCGCTGACCCTCGTCAACCCGACGATCTTCGCCCACACGTCGATCGAAACCGATGCCGAGCAGCAGACGAACGGCGAACCCGACGCGCGGCTGCTCCGTAAGGTCAGCGAGGCTACCTCGCGGACGCTTCTCGACCTCACGTCGGACCTGCGTTTCGATCCTCTCTATCCGTCGCCCTTCAGCCCGGTCTCGATCATCCGCAACGAGGAGCTGATCCTCCTCCGCGCCGAGGCCAACATCGGGCTCGGCAACGTCGCCGCCGCGGCCGAGGACATCAACTTCATCCGTGTGAACTCTGGCGGCCTGGCCCAGCGTGGGGACCTGAACTCGGCCAACATCCTCGACGAGCTCCTGGACCAGAAGCGGTACTCGCTGCTCTTCGAAGGTGGGCACCGCTGGATCGACATGCGCCGCTACGGGAAGCTGGGCGAGCTGCCGCTGGATCGTCCCGGCGACGTGGTCCATGCGGCCTTCGAGATCCCGATCGACGAGCAGCTGGCTCGCGAATAGAGCACTCCAGACCCGGCGGCGGGAACGGGTGGCCCGGTGCGCTACGGCACGCCGGGCCACGCGCTTGTAGGCACCCTGAGGGGCGGATAGCTTGCCTCGAGCCGAACCCACCGGACCCCCGCCAAACGGAGACAACCCGATGCAGGTACCCGCCCACATCTTTCGCGAGTACGACATCCGGGGCCTCGTGGACGACGAGGTGACGGCGGAGCTGGTCCACGGCCTCGGACGCGGCTTCGCCACGTTCGTGGCCCGTCGGCTCGGCAAGGACGCTCCCTCCCTCGCCGTGGGCCGGGACGTGCGGCCCTCCTCCGATCCCTACCGGGACGCCATGATCGAGGGTCTGCGAGAGTCCGGAGCGCGGGTCCTGGACATCGGCCTCGTGCCGACGCCGGTCCTCTACTACGCCTGTCACCGCCTGGACACCGACGGCGGTGTCATGATCACCGCGAGCCACAACCCTTCCGAGTACAACGGCTTCAAGCTCAACTGGCGCCGCCTGCCGCTCTCGGGGGAGGAGATCCAGGCCGTCCGGAAGCTGATCGAGGCGGACGACTTCGCGTCCGGATCGGGCTCCCTGGAGGAGACGCCCGTCACCGACGACTACCTCGACATGGTGGCCGGCAAGATCGAGCTCGCGCGGTCCGTGAACGTCGTCCTCGACTGCGGCAACGCGACCGGTGCGCTCTTCACCCCCGGCCTCCTCGAGCGGATCGGTGCCCGGGTCGATCCCCTGTACTGTACGGTCGACGGCACGTTCCCGAACCATCATCCGGACCCGACCGTGGACGAGAACATCGTCGCCCTGAAGGAACGTGTCCGCACCGGGAACGGCGAGCTGGGGATCGGACTCGACGGTGATTGTGACCGGATCGGTGCGGTGGACGAGAAGGGACGCCCGGTGAGGGGGGACCAGCTGACCGCCATCTTCGCCCGCTACCAGCTGGAGCGCACGCCCGGGGAGCGGATCGTGTTCGACGTCAAGTCCTCCCGCGCCCTGGAGGAGGACATCCGGGCCCACGGCGGGGAGCCGGTCATGTGGAAGACCGGGCACAGCCTGATCAAGAAGAAGATGGTCGAGGACGGCATCGTGTTCGGGGGGGAGATGAGCGGCCACCTGTTCTTCTTCCATGACTACTGGGGGTTCGACGACGCCATCTTTGCGGCGTGCCGATTGTGCGAGATCGTCTCCCGCAGCGACCGCACGCTGGGGGAGAATGTGGCGACCCTGCACCATTACGCCTCGACGCCGGAAGTGCGGGTTGAGACGACCGAGGACGGGAAGTGGGAGCTCGTGGAGGCGGCCCGCCGTGAGTTCGGCGAGCGCTACGACACCCTGGACATCGACGGCGTCCGGATCACGTTCCCCCGGGGGTGGGCCCTGCTGCGGGCCTCCAACACCCAGCCCGTCGTGGTGCTCAGGGCCGAAGGTCAGGACCAGGCCGCGCTGGACTCGATAACGACCGAGCTGGAGCGGTTCCTGGGCTCGCAGGGCGTCGATGCCATCCCATGGGACGGCTAAACGGATGAACCGCCGCCGGGTCATCGTCGCCGGCGCGAGTTTGCTGGTATTCCTGCTGGTGCTGGGGAGCGCGGTGGGGCTGGCGGTGGACGCTCTCTGGTTCGAGGAGCTCGGCTACCGGGAAGTCTTCCGAACGAGTCTCGTAGCGCGGCTCATCGTTCGCGCGGTGGCGGGCCTGTTCATGCTGGCGTTCTTCTTCGTCAACCTGCGGCTGGCAGCCGGCTCGTTCGGTTCCATCCGCCGGCGGATCTCCAACATCG
>DATEDS010000012.1:0-4986 GCA_035281565.1 Gemmatimonadota bacterium | reverse complement strand
CTTCGGGGCGCTCCGGCTCAGCACTTCGAGCAGGGCAGCACGCTGACCCGCATGTCGTCGCTGACGTCCCCCGTCGTGTCGGTGACCGTCACCGTCGCGTCGCCGATGGCGTGGGCCCGGACCGTGGCCGTGGAGCTCTCGCCCTCCACCGAGGCCACCGTCGTGTTGCTCGAGCTCCACCGCAGGATCGGGTTGGAGATCAGGATCCCCTCGGCGGTCCTGGCCTCCGCCAGCACGTTGCACGACTCCCCCTCCGGCACGAAGCAGCCGCCGGAGCGGATCTCGATCTCGGCGATCGGGATCTCGATCGAGGTCGGACCGTCGCTGCCGCTGCACGACAGAACGGCCAGGCCCAGGCTCAGGCCCAGGGCGGACGCGGTTCTCGGAAAGCGCATGCTCCTCCTCCTCAGGGCTGGGGCCCGGGTCCGGGATCGGGCTCGTCGACGGAAATGGTCAGCGAATCGCAGATGACGCCCGTCTGCTGGCAGACCGAGCTCGGGCCGGGGGCCGACTTGGCGAAGATCGTGGCGGTCCCTTCGCGGACGCCCGTGACACGACCCTGGAAGTCGACGGTGGCGACCGTGAAGTCCGGGGTGTTCCAGTCGAGCTGGACGTCCGTCAGGACGGTCCCGTCCGTGGCGCGGACGACGACGCCGAGCTGGCACGTCTCATCGACTAGGAGACCGGCGCAGTCGCCGATCGACAGGTCGATCGCCTGGATCACCTGCGGGGCCATGATGTCGTCATCCTCGCAGGCACCAGCGGGGGCGAGCGCGGCGACGACCAGGACCAGACGACGCCAGGACCTCATATCCACGTTCCTCAATCTACGGTTCACGGGGGCGGAGCGGCCATTTCCGGTTGACCACCCGCAAGGGGGGGCCTAACTTCTTGCGCCTGTTCTCGTTGGCCCGTGGTGTAATTGGCAACACGCTTGACTCTGGATCAAGAGATTCCTGGTTCGAGTCCAGGCGGGCCAACCAGCGGCGGCGGGGGGCCTCCAGGCCCCCCGCTTCGCCATTCGCCCGTGCAAAAAGGGGATTTCACGACCGAAAGTTTAAAGGAGGGATCTCTCCGTGTCGGGTCATCTCACGCCGCTGATCGCGGTCGCGGCCACGTTCGTGATGCCGGTTCTCGCCATGGGACAGTCGGGGCCGGAGTTCGGGGTCTCGAGCGTCCAGGTGGTCTCCGAGCTCCGGGGCCAGGACCGCGGCGACGGCAGCGGCAGCTACTCGCTCGCGACCTCGCTGAGGGACGCCTCGAGCGACGTCACCCTTCGGCACGAGCTCTCGACCGAACGGACGGTCGAGGGAGAAGTGGTCTCGAAGGAGACCATGCTCGTCCTGGAGGGGGACGAGGAGCGGTACCGTTCGGAGAGCGACCCGGAGGGGCTCGGACCGTACGCCGTCCACGCCACGACGTGGGCCCTCCCGTTCGACGTGGAGTTTCGTCCCGACCCCCGCAAGAACTACCGTGCCCAGCAGAAGAAGGTGGCCGAGATCGTGCACGGCGTCGTGCCCGACGCGAAGGTGTCGACGAAGAGCGGCTCCGACGGCCGGACGAGCGCCTCGATCGAGGTGCCGGGCAGCCACCCGGCCGACGTTCTTGCACGCCATTTCGTCGAAATTCGGGTGGCGCTGCGGGAGGCCGATCTCGGGATGGCGAAGCTGGTGATCAAGGGCACCGCCGTCGCGCCCGGCGAAACGGTCGCGGAGTCGCCCTGAGGGGGACAGTGGCCGAGCCTCTCCCCGCGGAGAACGTCGTCATCCTGGGATCCGGCTGCGCCGGGCTCACCGCCGCGATCTATGCGGCCCGGGCCAACCTGGCGCCGCTGGTCGTCCTCGGCATCGAATCGGGTGGACAGCTCTCCCTGACCACCGATGTGGAGAACTATCCCGGTTTCCCCGAAGGGGTTCAGGGACCTGATCTCATCCAGAAAATGAAGGCGCAGGCCGCCCGCTTCGGGGCCCGCTTCGTGTCCGGCGACGCCACCGCCGCGGACCTCTCCCGGCGGCCCTTCCGGATCGAGGTCGACGGCGAGCCGGTTCTCGCCCGGACCTTGATCGTCGCCTCGGGCGCCTCGGCCCGCATGCTCGTGGTGCCTGGGGAGGATCGACTCCTGGGGCACGGCCTATCCACCTGCGCGACCTGCGACGGCTACTTCTTCAAGGACCGCGAGATCGTCGTCGTGGGGGGCGGCGACACCGCCATGGAGGAGGCCATCTTCCTGACCCGCTTCGCGTCGCACGTCCACGTGGTCCATCGCCGCGACGAGCTCCGCGCGTCGAAGATCATGCAGGAGCGGGCGTTCGGGAATTCGAAGATCGACTTCATCTGGAACACGCAGGTGGTCGAGATCCTGGGCGACCGCCAGGTGGACGGGGTGCGGCTGTGGAACCACGTCACCGGCGAGACCCTGGAGATGCCGATCGACGGCGTGTTCGTCGCGATCGGCCACGATCCGAACACGGAGATCTTCCGCGGCCAGCTCCCGATGGACGCCCAGGGGTACCTGATTCTGGAGGACCCGAGTCGCTCCATGACCGGGGTCGAGGGGGTGTTCGCGGCGGGTGACGTGCACGACCACATCTACCGTCAGGCGGTGACGGCGGCCGGCGCCGGCTGCCGGGCGGCCATGGACGCGGAGCGGTTCCTCGAGCGCCACGGGGAAGCGTCCGGCGTGTCGGGCGCCGCCGAGGCCCGCACCGGATGATCGAGGACGGCGGGCCCGGCGGCGGGCCCCCCTCGTGAGGGCCGTCGTCAAGGTCGACACCCGCCCCGGCCCCGAGGGGACCGCGGTGCGGGAGATGCCGCTCCCCGTCCCCGGCGCCGGTCAGGTCCGGCTGAAGGTTCGGGCGGCGGCCATCTGCGGCTCCGATCGTCACATCTGGCACTGGGACCCGTCGGTCCGGCACCTGGTGCGCCCGCCGCGGATCTACGGACACGAATTCTGCGGCGAGGTCAACGAGCTCGGTCCGGACGCGGGCAGGGCCGACCTGGCGCCCGGCGACTACGTGTCGGCCGAGATGCACGTCGTCTGCGGGAGCTGCCGGCAGTGCCGGAGGGGTCAGGGTCACATCTGCAAGAACACGCGGATTCTCGGCTTCCACGACGACGGCTCGTTCGCCGAGTTCCTGGTCGTGCCGGCGACCAACGTGATCCGGCTCGATCCGGGCGTCGTCCCGCTCAAGGTGGGGGCCTTCCTGGATGCGCTCGGCAACGCCGTCCACACCGTCCAGGACCACGACCTGGCGGGGATTCGGGTCGCGATCCTGGGGTACGGCCCGATCGGCGCCATGGCGGCGGCCATCGTGCACCATCAGGGGGCCGAGCGGATCTACGTGCTGGACGTGAGCCGGCAGGCGATCGAACAGGCCGAGGAGTGGCGGACCCGAAAGGCCGCCGCGTCCGTCACCGTGCTCGAGACGGGCGGCGACCTCACAGCGGCCGTCGACGAGCGGATCCTCGATGAGACCGAGGGAGGCGTGGACCTGGTCCTCGAGATGTCGGGCGCCGAATCGGCCATCAACCAGGGTCTCCGGATCGCGCGCATGGGCGGGACCCTCTCGATGCTCGGGATCCCCGGGCGCGAGGCCATCACGATCGAGGATTTCGCGCGCGACTTCATCTTCAAGGGGCTCACGCTCCAGGCCATCATCGGCCGGCGCATGTTCTCGACCTGGGAGCGGATGCTGGAACTCCTCGCCGACGGGCTCGACGTGGCGCCGCTCGTGTCCCACGAGTACGAGTCGCTGGAGTCGTTCGAGGAGGGAATGCGGGCCTTCGACGCACACGAGGCCCTCAAGGTGGTTTTCTATCCGCACGGCAACGGCGCCCCCGTTGACACGCCGCCGCGCGGCGAGTAGAAACTGGAGCCGGAGGCCCCGTGACGCAGTCCACCCCGCCCGGTCCGTTCAATCTGCACTGGATCATCGGAACGGTCGGTGCCGCCATGATCGCCGGCGTCTTCACGCTGTGGGCCGCTCGCTCGGAACGCGGCGACAAAGCCGGACCGGACGCGGCCCCGCCGGCCGACAGCACCGCTGACTCCCTGCGCAGCCTGAATGGGGCAGCGGGGAGCGAGGATCTCCGGATCCTCGTTGGCCGGTTCCTGAGCGATGCCAACCAGGCCGAGATCGACGCCTACGCGTATGGCGATCCCGCCGCGGCGGCCGGGTTCTACACCGGCGAGGCGCTGCTCCGGCTGGAGCGGTCGATCGCCGAGCTGAACGAGGCCGGGCAGGTCCGGATGTCCATCTTCCACTCCGAGAAGAGCTACTTCGCCGACGTCCGCCGGACGGGCGAGTCGCAGATCGAGGTCGACACCTGCGAGTTCTGGAGCCGGGACATCCTGGACCGGGCGACCGGTAGCCTGGTGCGCTCGGAGCCCGCGGAGATGTATCCGCAGACCGTCCACATCCGGGACTGGAGGATCATCCGGATCGAGTTTCACGACGGACAGGCCTTTTGCTGAAGCTCGGCCTGATCGAAGAGCTCGAGCGCGAGCTTGAAACCCTGCGCGAGGCCGGGACCTACAAGGTCGAGCACGAGCTCGAGGGTCCGCAGGGGCCGCGGGTCACCGTCGACGGCCGCCCGGTCGTCATGCTCACCTCGAACAACTACCTCGGCCTGGCCGACCATCCGCGGATCGTCGAGGCGGCGCGAGCGGCGCTCGACGAGTGGGGGTTCGGGATGGCGTCGGTGCGGTTCATCTGCGGCACCCAGACCCTCCACCGGCGCCTCGAACGGAGGATCGCCGACTTCTTCGAGCTCGACGATTCCATCCTCTACTCTTCGTGCTGGAGCGCCAACGAAGCCCTCTTTGCCGCCGTCCTGGGCGAGGAGGACGCGGTGTACTCCGACGAGCTGAACCACGCCTCGATCATCGACGGCATCCGCCTCTGCAAAGCGCGCCGGCACCGCTATCCGCACGCGGATCTCGACGCGCTGGCCGGGCAGCTCGCCGTCGACGAATCACGCCACCGG
>DATEDS010000011.1:0-17122 GCA_035281565.1 Gemmatimonadota bacterium | reverse complement strand
GCCGCACGCCGCGCGCGGGCGGCCTCCGCGGTCACGGCCGCCCGCCCCGCGACGAGCATGGCCCAGCTCCGGTCGACCGCCCAGATCCTCCACCGGGGACGCGCCCGCGCCAGCAGGAGCGGGATCTGACCGCCTCCCGTGCCGACGTCGAGGACGCGCGCCCTTCCCCGGGGGCCGCTCGCGATCACGAGCGACGCCCATCCGGCGTCCAGCCGGGCCAGGTGCGCGGCCGCGGCGGCATCCATGTACGATTCGGCCTCCTCGTCCTCGCCCATGACCTCGGGCTCGAGGACTCGCGACGGATACCATCCGACGTGCCGGCGGCTCACGCGGTCGAGGCGGGGAAGGTGACGACTCCGGCCGAAATCCGGGGCGTCCCCTTCGGCGGGGCTTTCACGGGGGATCGATTCCGGCCGCCAGGGCCGGGTCCTCTCCGGCAACGCCCCGGGATCAGGCATGCCCGGCTCCGCGTTTGCCGCCGGACGCAGGCCGGCCGAGCTTGTGCGTCCCATGGAGAAGGTCCTCGCCCAGATCCGGGAGCGGCAGGGCGGCTACGTCGAGGAGCTCGGCGAGTTTCTCGCCATCCCCAGCGTCTCGACCGATCCAGCCCACGCCGGGGACGTTCGCCGCTGCGCAGGCTATTGCCGCGACCGGCTGTCGGAGATCGGCCTCTCCGACGCCGACGTGATCGAGACCGACGGTCATCCGATCGTGCTCGCCGAGTGGCTGGGCGCGCCGTCGGCCCCGACCGTGCTCTTCTACGGCCACTACGACGTCCAGCCGGTGGATCCGATCGAGCTCTGGACGAGCCCCCCTTTCGAGGCGACGGTGCGGGACGGCCGAATCTTCGCGCGCGGCTCGGCCGACGACAAGGGACAGGTGTTCGCCCACTGGAAGGCTTGGGAGGCGCACCTGGCCGCCCACGGCCGGCTCCCCTGCAACGTGAAGGTGCTTCTCGAGGGGGAAGAGGAGATCGGCTCGGAGCACCTCGCGCCGTTCATCGAGGAGAACGCGGACCGGCTCGCGGCCGACGTGGTCATGATCTCCGACAGCCCCATGTTCGCGAGCGGGGTGCCGTCCCTCTGCTATGGCCTTCGCGGGATGTGCTACATGGAGATCCATGTCCGGGGAGCCCGGACGGACCTCCATTCCGGGTCCTTCGGCGGCGCGGTGGCCAACCCGGCGCTGGCGCTGGCGGAGATCCTGGCGACGCTCAAGGACCACGAACAGCACGTGGCGATCGAGGGGTTCTACGACCACGTCCGGCCGCTCTCCGACGAGGAGCGGAACGAGTTCCGGAAGCTCCCGTTCGACGAGAACGCCTACCGCCGCGAGCTGGGGGTGACCGAGCTGGTCGGCGAGGCCGGGTTCGGGACCCTCGAGCGGATCTGGGCCCGACCCAGTCTCGACGTCAACGGGCTCGTGTCGGGCTTCACCGGAGAGGGCGCGAAGACGGTCCTGCCCGCCCGTGCCTCGGCCAAGGTCTCGATGCGTCTCGTCCCGGAGCAGGATCCGGAGGCGATCGCCGATCTCTTCCGCCGCCACGTGGAGAGCGTCGCGCCCCCGGGAGTGAACGTCGAGGTCCGGAAGCTGCACGGGGCGAAGCCGTATTTGGCTCCCATCGAGCACCCCGCCAACCGTGCCGCGCGCCGCGCCCTCGGCCTCGCCTTCGGGGCGGAGGCGGTGATGACCCGCGAAGGGGGATCGATCCCCGTTACGACCACTTTCCAGGAGGAGCTCGGGTTGACCTCCATCCTGATGGGGTTCGGCACGCCCGACGAGAACGCGCACGCGCCGGACGAGAACCTGGTTCTCGAGAACTTCCACGGCGGTGTGGTCGCGGCCGCCCACTTCTACGGCGAGTACGCCGAAGAGGGATGAGGCCGGCTAGCGGGCGGAGTCGGCCGGCTGCATCCGCAACCGACCGGCGCGCTCGTCCTCCCGCGCCGTCGGCTGGTGGTAGACGCCGAACGGGCCGACCCTGAGGACCGGCGGCGTCGAATCGTTGACGAACAGGGTGAGCGAGTCGGCCTGCGGCGCCAGCACGGGCCGGAAGACGTACACGCCGACCGCCGTGGTGCCGGTCTCGACCTCGAACCGCGGGTTGTCCGGGATGACGATCCCGCGGTAGACGTTTCCCAGGTCGTCCACGAGCCGCGGCTGGTCGTCGGCGGCGAACATGACCGCGCTGTCGGGACCGGTGTACCAGGCGGCGTACGTCAGGGCCGTGTAGTCGGATCCGTAGTTGAGGATCTGGACGTGGAACGCGGCGTCGTCGCCGCGGGCGATCATGTCGACCGTGTCGAGACGGCCGCCCTGCATTTCCCGGAAGCGGTCCAGCTCGACCGCGAACCCCGACTGCTCTTCGGCCGTCAGCGTGTCCGGCAGCATGGTGTCCGCCGGCGCCGTCTCGTCCGCCGGTACCCCCCGGTCGCACGCAACGCCCAGGAGGACCCAGACCGCCAGCCCGAACGCCCTCCGCCGCCGGCTCATCGGTAGTTCGTCGCCGTCCAGTCGAACGGCAGGTTGGCCTCCTTGAGCGTGGCGATGACCGCCTGGAGGTCGTCCTTCTTCTTCCCCGAGACCCGGACCTGATCGCCCTGGATCGAGGCCTGGACCTTGAGGCCGGTGGCCTTGATCCGCCTGGCCACGTCCTTCGCCTGCTCGGCCGAGAGACCGGCCTGGAGCGTGGCGCGCAGGCGGGCGGTGCCGCCGAGCGCCTCCTCGACCCGGCCCCACGTCAGCGCCTTGAGCGAGACCCCCCGGCGGGCCAGCTTCTCCTCCAGCACCTGACGGACGGCGCGCAGGCGGCCTTCGTCCTCGGCGGTCAGGACGAGGTCGTCGCCGGACTCCTCGATGGCGGCCTCCGAACCCTTGAAGTCGAACCGCGTCCGGATCTCCTTCATCGCCATCTGGACGGCGTTCTTCACTTCCTGGCGGTCGATCTTGCTCACGACGTCGAACGAGCTGTCGGCCATGGGACCTCCCGTGGATGAGGATTCACGATCCGGGGACGAGGTCGTCGGCCACGCGGATCACGATCTTGCCGAACTGGTCGCCTGTCTCGAGCCGTGCTAGCGCCGCCGGGACTTCCTCGAGCTGGTACACGCGGTCGATGATCGGATCGATCCGCCCTCCGACCACGAGGCGGACGACGGTCCGGAACTCTGCCCGGTTGGCCATCGTGGATCCGTGGATCGAGATCTGCTTCCAGTAGACCCGGTTGATGGGCGTGACGGCGTCGTTCCCGGTCGTCGCCCCGCAGGTGGCGATGCGGCCGCCCCGCGCGACGCACTCGATGGAGTCTTGCCAGGTGGCCTGGCCGACGTTGTCCACGACGAGGTCCACGCCGCGCTTTCCGGTCAGCTCCCGGATCCGCGCCGGGACGTCCTCGGTGGCATAATCGATCGCCAGGTCCGCTCCCGCGGCGAGGGCACGGTCGAGCTTCTCGCGGCTCGACGACGTCACGTAGACGTACGCGCCCGCGTAGCGGGCGATTTGCAGGGCCGCCGCCGAGACGCCCCCGCCGACGCCGTGGATCAGGACGCTCTCTCCCGCCCGGAGCCGCCCGGCCGTCATCACCAGGCGCCAGGCGGTCTCGTAGACGAGCGGGAACGCGGCCGCCTTTTCCCAATCGAGGCCGCGCGGCTTGCGGACCGTGTTGACGGCCGGCACGACGACGGCTTCGGCCAGGGTGCCGTCGACGTGCTCGCCGAGCAAGCGGTAGCGGATGCAGAGCGACTCCTCCCCGCGGAGACAGAACTCGCAGCGGCCGCAGAAGAGACCCGGCTGGATGAGGACCTGGTCGCCCGGGGAGGGCGTCTCGACTCCAGGCCCGACCACGTCCACGACCCCCGCGCCATCGGCGCCCAGGACGTGGGGCAGCTGGAGGGTCACTCCCGGAATCCCGCCCCTCACCCACAGGTCGAGGTGGTTGAGCGCGGCGGCCACGACCCGCACACGGACCTCGCCGGGACCGGGCTCCGGGAGCGGGCGCGGGCCGACTTCGACGACCTCGGGCCCGCCATGCCGGGCGATGTACGCGGCCCGCATCACCGTGCGCGCCGCGCCTCCGGCGAGGGGGCGAACGGCCCCCAGTCGGGGTCGTCGAGGAGCCGTTGGCCGATCCACGGAACGGGCGGGGCGCCCCGGCTCATGAAGTCGTCGTGGAAGGCGGTCAGGTCGAAATCGTCGCCGGCCGCCGCGCGGGCGTCCGCGTGCAGCTCCCGGATCATGAGCTTGCCCAGCGTATAGTTCAGGTACTCCGGGTCGTAGGTGCCGCGGAGCGCCTGCTGCCGCGCGTTCACCGAGTCCTGGAAGGCGACCCTGCGGAACAGGGCTTCGGCCTCGTCGACCGTCATCCCTTCGGTGTGGAGGCCGATCGACGCGAGGTAGCGGACCACGCGGAGCAGCGCGTCCTGGACGACGGCCAGCCCGAGGCGGGGGTCGCCGCCCGCCAGCCCCTGCCGCCACGACATCTCCTCGGCATAGTGGGCCCACCCCTCGGTCGTGACGTACGCCGTCAGGAGGCGTTGGGTAAGGGTCGGCGCCCGATGCACGTGGTTGAAGTGATGGTAGTGGCCCGGGTACGCCTCGTGTCCGCTCGTGTTCAGGATCGACCAGTCGTTGTTGCGGGCGAGGAACTCCCGCACGACCCGCTCCGACCACCCCGCCTCGACCGGCTGGATGAAGTACAGCCCCGTCCGGGCCGCCCGCTCGAAGGGTCCGGGAATCCAGATGTAGGCGAAGTTCGTGCGAGCGAAGGGCGGGATCTCGCGTACCTCGACGTCGCCCTCGAGGACGGTCCCGATCTCGCGCTCCCGGACGAACGCCTTGAGCGAGTCGATGACCTCCGCGGCGGTGGCCACGATGTCGTCCGGCGCGGGCCGGTCATGAGCCAGCGTGTCGAAGGCCGCGGACAATCGCTCCTCGGCCGGAACGTCGGGGGTGATCGACGCCGCCAGAGAATCGGCCAGCGCCTGGAGCCGCGCGAGCTCCGCCTCGCCGATCGCCTTGAGCTCCCGAACCGGCACGTCCAGTCCCGACAGGAGCGCGTTCATGGTCTCGAACCGCGCCGTCCCCAGCGCGAACTCTCCGTCGGCCGACGGCAGGATCTCGGTCTCCAGATGAACGCGATAATCGTCGATGACCTGGATGGCCCGATCGCGGGCTGCTGTGAAGCGCCTCTGAAGCTCGGGATCGTCCACTCCCGCCAGGGCCTGGGTGAGGTCTTCCTCCAGAAACGCCGGCCAGCCCCGATAGGTGATCAGCGCCGTTTCGACGAACGGCCGCGGAGGACGCTCGACGTTGGCGCGCGCGGCCGCGACGAGATCGGGGAACCGCTCGAGCCGGTCCACGATGGCGGCCATCCGGTCCGCGAGCGGCGCGTAGTCCAGCAGCAGGAGCAGCGTCAGATCCCATTGGTTCGCGTAGAACCGCGGATCGCTGCGCCAGATCCCGACCTCCTCCAGCCAGAACCGGTCACCCCGGATCTCGCGCAGGATGAGATCCCGGTCGAGCCGCTGGTCGTCGGTGAGCGCGGCCGTATCCATCGCGGCGAAGCGCTCTTCGAGGACGTCGAGATCGGCGAGCCACCCGCGGATCGCCCCGGCGTCGCGAGGGCCCAGCCGGCCGTCGTACTCGTGGAGGCCGGCCCCGGCCGCAAGCGTCGGATAGAACTCGAAGTAGCGCGCGAAGAAGTCCTCGACGGCGGACTCGAAGTCGTCGGGCGGGGTCTGGGCCGCGGCACGGAACGTGACCAGAAACGGAAGGCCGAGCGAGAGCGCGGTCAGCAGCAGCTTCATGAAGTCCCGGGTCGAGGGGCCTGACGACAACGGCTGGCTTCGGAGGCGGGCAAGCTAACATCCACGTGCCGGGTCGGCTCCCACCGGGTGGGCTTCTCACGGCCGGCGGTTAGACTTCGTGACATGCTGGAGGTCCTTTCCCGCGACGACGACGGCGCCCTGACCTTCTGCGACCAGTGCGGCCACCTGCAGCCGGGACTCCACGCCGTCTGCGAACGGTGCGGGGTGCCGCTGGACCGCAGCGTCTACGATCCCCTCATGCAGATCTACCAGAACGCCGCCGTCGTCCGCCAGGCCGTGCGCGGCCGTGGGAAGCCGTCCGTGTTCGGGAAGCTCGCGCTGGCGGTTCTGGGATCTCTCTATCTGGGCCACGGCACGCTCGCCCTCCATGGCCTCCTCCGGGGGTCGCTCTCGGTCCTCGGGCTGTTCGTGGCGCTGCTCGAGCTCGGGATCGCCCTGCTCGTTTTCGCCGGACTGGGGACGATGTTGAGGAGAGACAGCTGGAACGAATACCGCCGCTGGTGCTAGCCGGTCGACGTGTCTCGCCGGGCGCCCCGCTTCGACCCCTTCCGCCGCTCCTCGATCTCGTAACGCATGACCGGCCGGGTCGGCGAGCGCCGCGCGGCCTCGCGGAACCCGGCCCGCCGGAAGGCCGAGGCGAGCCCCGTGTAGACGAAGACGTCGGCCTGCTCGCCGGCCGGCTCGACCGGATACCCTTCGAGGACGCGCGCGCCACGGCGGGCGGCGTGGTCCACGGCGGCCTCGAGGAGCGCCACGGTGAGTCCCCGGCGACGATGGGACCGGGCGACGAAGAAGCAGGGCACCGACCAGACGCGGGCCCGATCGTCCACCGGCCTCAAGATCCGCGACCGCTCGAGACGCCGATACTCGGGGCGGGGGGCCAGCGCGATCCATCCGGCCGGCTCGCCGTCGACCCAGGCGATCAACCCGGGGGGCTCGTTCGACTGGACGAGCCGGCGCAGCGCGCGCCGGTTCTTCTCCCCCTTCCGCGCAGCGAACTCGGCGCCGGTCTGGCGCCAGAACATGCACCAGCAGCCCCCGCAGGCGCCGCGGGCGCCGAAGAGCGCGGCCAGGTCGGACCAGTGCTCGCGGGTGGCCGGGCGGATCTCGATCCCCATGGCGGCGCCAAGATACGGGCGTCCCGGCGGGGGCCGGTAGTCGCGGGGCCGACCCGCCGGTAGGTTGGCGCGGCCCTTGCCAGCCCCCGCCCCGGAGGTCGACCAGGATGGCCCGGCGCGATCCGGATCGCGATCCACCCCGCCACCCCAGGGAGCGCGCGCTGCTCGCCCTGGCCGGGGGAGTCCTTTGCTTCGCCCTGGCCCGGACGATCGCCGACCCCGACCTGTGGGGGCACGTCCTGTTCGGCGGCGATCTGATCCGGACGGGTCGCGTCATCCGTCCGGACCCCTACTCCTACCTCTCCGGCACCACCCCGTGGATCAATCACGAGTGGCTGGCCGAGGCGCTCTTCCATCTCGCCTTCCGGGCCGCCGGCCCCACCGGGCTCGTCCTCCTGAAGATGGCGGTCGGCCTGATCGCCATGGGCCTCGTCCTGGCCCACCTGCTGAGACGCGGCCTCTCGACCCTCCACGCCGTCCTCCTCCTCCTGCTGGCCTTCGCGCTGGTGATGGTCGGAACGAGTACCCTCCGGCCGCAGATCTTCACGTTCCTCGGTCTGGTCCTCCTGCTGCTCGCCCTCGACGCGGCGGACCACGGGCGTACGCGCTGGCTGTGGGGCGTCCCGGTGGTCATGGCGGCGTGGGTCAACCTGCACGGGGGTTTCCTGGCCGGGATCGCCCTCTTGCTGGTCTGGGGCTGCGCGCACGCCCTCCTGGCGGTCTGGCGCCGCGCGCATGGATCGCGGGAGGGGCCGCGGCTCGCCGCAGTCGGGTTGACCGTCGTGGGCGGGATCCTGGCGACCTTCGCGAACCCGTTCGGAGTCCGGCTCTGGCACTTCCTCCTCGAGACCGCGACCGTGGCGCGGCCCGAGATCACCGAGTGGTCCCAGACGGGGCTCGCCACCTGGGAGGGGATCTGCTTCCTCGTCCTTTTGGGCGGGTGCGCGTTCGCGATGGTGGCTCGCGGGCGTCCTCCGGAGCTCCCCGGCCTGGCGATCTTCCTCGTCCTGGCCTTCGGCGCGCTGGCGGCGATCCGCCACCTGCCCCTCTTCGGCCTGGCCGCGCCCATCGTGGCCTCGGACCCCCTGGCCGCGCTATCGCAGCGCAGGGGATCGTCGAGCGGCGTGACCCGCGGCCTCCGGTTCGCGCCGCTCCTTCTCCTCCTCCTCACCGCCGGTCTGGTGGCGCTCGCCATCCCCTGGCTCCGGGGACCCCGGATCGAGGCCGGCGCCCAGGTCTATCCGGCCCGAGCGGTGGGTGTCCTCCGCGACTCCGGCGTCCGCGGGAACCTGGCGGTCCACTTCGACTGGGGGGAGTACGCGATCTGGCACCTGGCGCCGGCGCTCAGGGTGTCGGTGGACGGCCGCCGGGAGACGGTCTACGACCCGGAGATCTACTCGGCCAACATCCAGTTCATCTTCGGCGTGGGGGACTGGGACCGCCTTCTCGACGACCACCCGACCGACCTGGCCCTCGTCCCGCGCCATCTTCCCGTCTACAACCTGCTGCTCCTCAAGCCCGGGTGGTCACCCGTCTACGAGGACGCCGTGGCGGCCGTCTTCGCGCGCGACGGATCTCCCCTCGCGGCCCGGATCCGCTCGACCCCGCCGCCCGACCTGCCGCCGGACGGCGACGGGCTTCGCTTCCCGGTCGCAGCGACGCGAGTTCGTTGACGAGGACGCGGGGCGCGGCTAACCTGTCGCTCCTTTTCGTCCGGCTTGGATGACGTTGGCGCCCTGGGAGCGACATGCCCGAGTTCCCCGCAGACCTGCGCTACACGGAGGACCACGAGTGGGTCCGCCTCGATGCGGTCACCGGCGTCGCGACGGTCGGGATCACCGACTATGCGCAGGGCGAGCTCGGCGACGTCGTGTTCGTGGAGCTCCCCTCGGTCGGCGCCAGGGTCGAGAAGAAGGGCAGCTGCGGGACGATCGAGGCCGTGAAGACGGTGGCCGACATCTACGCCCCGCTGGCGGGCGAGGTGGTCGAGGTGAACCGGGCGCTGGACGATCATCCCGAGCGGGTGAACCAGGATCCGTACGGCGAAGGGTGGATGGTGAGGATCCGGGCCGCGGAGCCCGGCTCGGTCGACGGGCTGATGGACGCCGACGCCTACCGCCGCCACATCGGCTGAGCCTCCGGTCGTGAAGTCCCGCGCTCCCGCTCCGCCCGCGGCGGTGGAGGAGGTCGTGACGCCGCTGCCCGCCCCGGACGCCTTCGCCAGCCGGCACATCGGCCCGCGCCCCGAGGACCTCCCGACGATGCTCGAGTCGATGGGGTACGGGGACCTCGACCAGCTCATCGACGCGGTCGTCCCCGGATCCATCCGCCTCGAACGCCCGCTCGACCTGCCCCCGCCGGCGACCGAGACGGAGGCGCTGGCCGAGCTGCGCGAGCTGGCCGGCCGCAACCGGGTCTTCCGGAGCTACATCGGGATGGGCTACAACGACACCTTCACGCCGCCCGTCATCCTGCGGAACATCGTCGAGAACCCCGGCTGGTACACCGCCTACACGCCCTACCAGGCCGAGATTTCGCAGGGGCGGATGGAGGCCCTGCTGGCCTATCAGACGATGGTCGCGGACCTGACGGGCCTGCCGATGGCCAACGCCTCGCTCCTGGACGAGGCGACCGCCGCGGCGGAGGCGATGGCGATGACAGTCGCGGTGGCCGGCCGGGGCGAGGGGACGACCTATCTGGTCGATCGGGGCTGCCATCCACAGACGATCGCGGTCGTCCGGACGCGCGCCGGAGCGCGCGGCATCCAGGTCCGGGTGGTCGAGGCGGCGACCGCCGAGATCGGCCCCGACGTCGCCGGGGTCCTCGTCCAGTACCCGACCACGGAGGGCGCGCTCCCGGACTGGCGCGAGCTCTGTGAGCGGGTCCACGCGGCGGGCGGGCTGGTGACCGCGGCCACCGACCTCCTCGCCCTCGCGCTCCTCGAGCCGCCGGGTGCCTGGGGAGCCGACATCGCGGTCGGGAACAGCCAGCGGTTCGGCGTCCCGCTCGGCTACGGGGGCCCCCACGCGGCCTTCTTCTCGACGCGTGAGGAGCACGTCCGCAGCATGCCCGGGCGGATCATCGGCGTGACGCGCGACCAGGCCGGCCAAGCGGCATACCGGATGGCGCTCCAGACCCGCGAGCAGCACATCCGGAAGGAACGGGCGACCAGCAACGTGTGCACCGCGCAGGTGCTCCTCGCCGTCGTGGCGGCCATGTACGCGGTGTGGCACGGCCCCGAGGGGGTCGAGCGGATCGCGCGCCGGGTCCACGGGCTGGCGACACGGCTCGCAGACGGTCTCCGCGGCCGCGGCCACGAACTCGTCCACGACACCTGGTTCGACACGCTCACGGTCGAAGTCGGCCGCGCCGCGCCGGTCCACGAGGCCGCGCTCGAGCGGGGGATCAACCTCCGCCCGCTCGGCCCGACCAGGATCGGTGTCGCCCTCGACGAGACGACCCGCGAGGAGGACGTCGAGGAGCTGATCGAGGTCTTCGGCGGGTTCGCCGCGGACGGCGATCCCGCAGCCCGGCGGGCGTCGGACCCGATCCCGGAGGCACTCCGCCGGAGGTCGTCCTTCCTGACCCACGAGGTCTTCCGGCGGCACCGGTCCGAGACCGGTATGCTGCGCTATCTCAAGCGGCTCGAGAACCGGGACTTCTCGCTCGCGCACGGGATGATCCCGCTCGGCTCGTGCACGATGAAGCTGAACGCGACGACCGAGATGATCCCGATCACCTGGGACGGGTTCGGCCGGATCCATCCGTTCGCGCCGCGGGAGCAGGCGGCGGGGTACCGCGACCTGATCCGGCAGCTGGAGGGCCAGCTCGTGGAGATCACCGGTTTCGCGCGGGTCTCCCTCCAGCCCAACGCCGGGTCCCAGGGAGAGCTCGCCGGGCTGCTCGTGATCCGAGCCTTCCATCGGGCTCGCGGCGAGGAGGGACGGAGGACCTGCCTGATCCCGCAGTCGGCCCACGGCACCAACCCGGCCAGCGCGGTCATGGCGGGGATGGAGGTCGTGCCCGTCCGGACCGACCCCGATGGCAACATCGACGTCACCGACCTGCGGGAGAAGGCCGAGCGGCACGCCGACACGCTGGGCGCGATCATGGTCACCTACCCGTCCACCCACGGCGTCTTCGAGGCGTCGATCCGCGAGGTGTGCGACATCATCCACGAGCATGGCGGGCAGGTCTACATCGATGGCGCCAACATGAACGCGCAGGTCGGCCTCGCGCGTCCCGGCGACTACGGGGCCGACGTCTGCCACCTGAACCTTCACAAGACGTTCTGCATCCCGCACGGCGGGGGTGGACCGGGGATGGGGCCGATCGGCGTGGCCGCGCACCTGGCGCCCTTCCTCCCTGACCATCCGGTCGTGCCGCTGGGGATCGAGGAGCCGTGCGGCACCGTCTCGGCGGCCCCCTGGGGGAGTCCCTCGATCCTTCCCATCTCGTGGGCCTACATCCGGATGATGGGCCCGGACGGGCTCAAGCGGGCGAGCCAGGTGGCGATCCTCAACGCCAACTACGTGGCGCGGCGGCTCAGGGGCCACTACGACCTCCTCTACGCGGGCGCCCACGGCCTGATCGGCCACGAGTGCATCCTCGACACGCGGCCGTTCCGGAAGTCGGCCGGCGTGGAGGTGGAGGACATCGCCAAGCGGCTCGCCGACTACGGCTTCCACGCCCCGACGATCTCGTTCCCCGTGCCGGGAACGATGATGGTCGAACCGACCGAGAGCGAGCCGAAGGAGGAGCTCGACCGCTTCGTCCGCGCGATGATCGGGATTCGCGAGGAGATCCGGGAGATCGAGACGGGCCGGGCGGACCGCACGGACAACCTGCTCAGGAACGCGCCCCATACCCTCGAATCGCTGACCGCGGACGAGTGGACGCATCCCTACTCGCGGGAACGGGCCGCCTTCCCGACCCCGGAGAGCCGCGAACGCAAGGTGTGGCCGCCGGTGGGGCGGGTGGACGCGGCGTACGGCGACCGGAACCTGGTCTGCACGTTGCGCGGTCACGCAGGAGGATGACATGGCCAGGCTGACCTGGCACGGACACGCGTGCTTCGAGTACGAGACGACCGAGGGGAAGATCCTGATCGACCCCTTCCTGTCGGAAAACCCGAAGGCCGACGTCGGACCCGGCGACATCCAGGGGATCCACGCGATCGTCGTCTCCCATGGTCACGGGGACCACTGGGGCGACACGGTCGCGATCGCGAAGCGGACCGGGGCGACGGTGGTAGCGGCGTACGAGCTGGCGGCCCTCGCCGAGAAGGAAGGATGCAAGGCGCACGGCCTCGCCTGCGGTGGAGGCCACCGGTTCGGGTTCGGCCACGTCAAGCTGGTCCCCGCCGCGCACGGCTCACGGACGGATGCCGATCCGGCCTACTCCACGAACCCGTGCGGGATCGTGATCACGGCCGAGAGCAAAACCCTGTACCACGCGGGCGACACGGCGCTCACCGCCGACATCAAGCTGCTCGGCCAGCTCTACGACTTCGACTGCGCGTGCCTGCCGATCGGCGACAACTACACGATGGGGCCGGAGGACGCCCTCAAGGCCGTCCAGTGGCTCCAGCCCGACCTCGTCGTCCCGATGCACTACGACACCTTCGAGCTGATCGCTCAGGACGCGGTCGAATGGAAGGAGCTGGTCGAGCGCCGGACGAACTCCAAGTGCGAGGTGCTGAAGCCCGGCGGAAGCGTCGAGATCTGAGCGGCTGAGCCGGACCGTCGGGAGGCGTCCAGGGTAGGAATGCCACCCAATGAACGGCGTGAGGACGAACCGGTCTCTGCGTCCGGCCCGGGTCGCGATGCTCGCGATGCTCCTGGCGGCCCTCGCCTGTCGTCAGGAGAACGTCGGCCCCGGCCCCGCCGGACGCCGGGTCGAGGCGGGAGCCGTCGGCCCGGGGGACTCGGTGGGGGGGCTCTTCATGTCCCCGATCGCGATCGAGGGGCGGATCGTCGACGGGGCGACGGGCGGTGGGATCGCCGGAGCGACCGTCATCGTCCTGAGGCCCGGCGTCGGTCCCGAGCGCTGGGGATCCAGCCCGGCCGACTCGACGGCCACGCTCATGGCCGGCGTCGCCCTCTCCGACAGCGGGGGTCACTGGTGGATCGATGACCTGGCCCGCGGTCGGGACTACACGGTCATGGTGGCCGCCCGCGGCTACCGTCCGGCGGTCTTCGAGGACGGGCTGAGCCTCCTCGCGGACGACCCGAGCCCGACCCGGATCGCGCCGGTCCCGCTCGAGCCCCGCTGATCCCGGTCGTCCCGCGCCCACCGACCGCGTAGGTTCGGATCGTGGGCGCGGCGATCCCGACCTGGCGGCTCCTCGAGACCGGCCCGCGGCCGGGCGCATGGAACATGGCCTGCGACGAGGCGGTCCTCGAGGCCGTGGGGCGGAGGGCCTCGCCCCCCACCGTCCGGTTCTACGCCTGGGACCCTCCCGCCGTCAGCCTGGGACGCCACCAGCCCGACCCCGATCTCCGGTCCCGCGCCGTGCTCGACGCACTGGGGATCGAATGGGTGCGCCGGCCGACCGGCGGCCGGCTCGTCCACCACGGACCGATGGCCACCGAGCTCACCTACAGCGTCGTGGCTCCGATCGGCGAGGCGCCCCTCTCGGGAGCTCTGACCGACGCCTACCGGCGGATCCACGAGGGGCTGTCCGCCGGGCTCGCCCGGCTCGGTCTCGCGGTCGAGCTGGCCCCGCGACGGCCCGGCCGTCCGGGACGGGTCAGGCCAACCAGCCGCCTGGCGTGCTTCGCCGCGACGGTGCCATGGGAGATCGAGGCCGGCGGCCGGAAGCTCCTCGGCAGCGCCCAGCGCCGCTCGCGCGGAGCTCTCCTCCAGCATGGATCCCTTCCCCTGGCCGGCGATCCCGGCGCGATCCCGGAGCGGGTCTGGCCCGGGAGCCTTGCCGGAGGTGCGGCCACGACCGTCTCGGCGGCCGCCGGGCGGACGATCGGATTCGCCGAGGTCGCGGCCGCGCTCGGCGCGGGACTCGAGGCGACCCTGAACGTTCGTCTGGCGCCGGGGGTACTCACGGAACGGGAGCGGGCCTCGATCCGGGGACGATGGCGGAGCCCCGTTCCGACACCCGTCTCCGCTTGACACGTTTCGACGTGGCGGACGATACTCTCGACCGCAGGCCCCAATCCCCGCCTCCCGGAGGTCACCCCATGCCCCGTCGGCCGTTCGCGCGACCCTCCCCGCTCGTCCCGATCCTGCTGGCGCTGGCCTGCGGGGGCCCGGGCGAGCCCGCCGGCGAGTCGCCGGCGACCCAGGAAGCCCCCGTCGACGGCGGCACCGTGGTGGTGGCCGAGACCGCCGACTTCGACGCCTTCAACTTGCTGGTCTCGACCGACTACGACACGAACCAGGTGATGAACAACATGCTGTTCATGCCCCTCGTGGAGCTGGACGAGGGGATGAACTTCCAGCCCTACCTGGCCGATTCCTTCTGGATGTCGGAGGACGGCCTCTCGTTGACGTTCCGGATCCGGGACGGGGTGACGTGGCACGACGGCGAGCCGGTCACCGCCGACGACGTCATCTGGACCTACGAGATGATGGCCAACGAGGAGGTGGCGTACGCGAACCGGCAGTGGATCCAGTACATCCGATCGGCCGAGCGGATCGACGGCCGGACCGTCCGGTTCGACTTCACCGAGATCCACTCGGACCCCCTGTTCAACTTCATCGACTGGGAGCCGATGCCGAAGCACCTGCTGGGCGACATCCCGCCCGCCGGGCAGCGGAACGCCCCCTTCAACCGCAACCCGGTCGGAAACGGCCCGTTCCGCTTCGTCTCATGGAGCGCGAACCAGGAGGCGGTCTTCGAGGCGAACGAGGACTTCGTGCTCGGGCGGCCGCATCTGGACCGGGTGGTGTTCCGCGTCATCCCCGAGCAGACCACCCAGCTCACCGAGCTCCTGACGGGCGGAATCGACTTCATGCGCGCGGTGCCGCCGGCCGAAATGGGGCGGGTCGAGGAGAGCCAGCAGATGGAGACGATCGTCTACCCGGCGCGATCGTACACGTATCTGGCGTGGAACAGCAGGAATCCGTTGTTCGAGGACGCCAACGTCCGCCGGGCGCTCACGATGGCGATCGACCGTCAGCAGATCGTGGACGCCCTCCTGTACGGCTACGGGACGATCGCCACCGCCGACGTGATGCCGTTCCAGTGGGAGTACGACCACGAGCTCGAGCCCTGGCCCTACGATCCCGAGCGGGCGAAGGAGGTCCTCGCCGAGGCCGGCTGGGAGGACCACGACGGCGACGGCGTCATCGACAAGGACGGCCGCCCTTTCCGCTTCGTCCTCGAGACCAACCAGGGCAACGACCTGCGCGAGGACGCCATCGTCATCGTCCAGTCGAACCTCGAGAAGGTCGGGATCGACGTCCAGCCCCGGCTCACCGAGTGGACTTCCCTGATCGACCGGCTCAAGCGCAAGGACTTCGAGGCCGTCGTGAGCGGCTGGTCGGTCGACTTCAAGTTCGATCCCAGCGAGACGATGTCGTGCGCGGCGATCGAGGCCAAGTACAACTACACGTCGTTCTGCGACCCCCAGGCCGACTCCCTCATGCAGCAGGCCTTGACGACGCTGGACCGGGAGACGGCCAAGCCGCTGTGGGACCGCTACCAGCGGATCATCCACGATGAGCAGCCCTACAGCTTCCTCTACTATCTCGAAGAGCGGATCGGCGTGAACCGACGGGTCCGAGGCGTCGAGGCCGACGCCCGCGGTCACCTGATCTCGGTGGCGGGCTGGTGGATCCCCGAGCGGGAGCAGTCCCGGACCGCGCCCGTCGCGACGCGGGGCGATCGCTGAGAACACGGAACTCGATGGAAAGGTGAGGATGATGGAGCGCGGCGTCCTGGTCCTGATCGTGGTGGCGACGCTGGCCGCGTGCGGCGGCGGAGGAGGCGGCGCCGGGGACGCCGGCGCGCCCGAGGCCGTTCCGGCGGACGGCGACATGCTGATCGTCGGCACGCCCGCCGACTTCGACACGATGTTCCCGCCCTCCTCCAACTCCGCGCAGGCGGGATGGGCCTACGGTCAGGTCTACTGGTATCTGATGCGCGCCAACCCTGATTTCGTGACCTTCCGTCCCGGGCTCGCCGACTCGTTCCGGTTCAGCGACGATTCGCTTCAGGTGACCTTCTTCATCCATCCCGGATTCACGTGGCACGACGGGGAGCCGTTCACCGCCGAAGACGTGGTGTTCGCCCACGAGGTCTGCAAGGCGCCCGAGATCAACTTCTCGGCCGTGTCGTGGCTCGATCACGTCACGCGGGTCGAGGCCGTCGACTCGCTGACCGTGCGGTTCACTTACGACGAGCCGTACATGTACCAGGTGATGGACGCGAACGTCTGCTACCCGCTGCCCGAGCACATCCTGGGTGACGTCGCGATGGCCGAGATGCCGAACCACCCGGTCGCCCGCGCGCCGATCGGGAATGGCCCGTTCCGGTTCGTCTCCTGGGACTCGGGCCAGGAACTCGTCCTCGAGGCCAACCCGGATTTCGTCCGGGGACGCCCGCACCTGAACCGGGTCACCTACCGGTTCATCCCCGACAACACGAACCTGGCGACGGAGATCCAGAACGGGAACATCGACGCCTGGCCGAACTCCCCCGAGTCGTTCTACCCGCAGTTCGAGCAGGATCCCGATCTCCAGGTCTTTTCCGTCCCTGGACGGCGCTACAGCTACGTGGCGTACAACACGCAGGACCCGTTGTTCTCCGACAAGCGGGTCCGTCAGGCACTGACGCTGGCGATCGACAGGGGCCGTCTCGTGGAGGCGCTGCTCTACGGCCAGGGCACGATCGGCACCCAGCCCATGATCTCGACGATCTGGGCGCACGACCCCACGATCCAGCCCTACCCGTTCGATCCGGATAGCGCCCGGGCGCTGCTCGCGGCCGCCGGCTGGAGCGACACCGACGGCGACGGGATCCTCGACAAGGACGGACGGAAGTTCTCGTTTCAGCTCAGCACCAACGTCGACAACCAGCTCCGGGTCGACGTCGTGACGATCATCCAGCAGCAGCTCAAGGATCTGGGCATCGAGGTCCGGGCCAACACGCTCGAGTTCAACACCTTCATCGAGCAGCTCCTGGCGAAGGACTTCCAGGCCGCCGTGAGCGGCTGGAAC
>DATEDS010000010.1:0-3037 GCA_035281565.1 Gemmatimonadota bacterium | reverse complement strand
TCGACCCGGGGGCCGTTCTCCGGGGTCACCGGACGGCCACCGCCTCGCCGGCCGGGCAGGCCAGCTCGCCATCCAGCTTCGCCTCCACCCGGACGTGCAGCGCCCGCAGGGTCCGTTCGAGAGCGTGGCTCGCCTCGCGGGTCGTCCCGGGGTCGGCCGTCGCCGGCACCCAGACCGGCGGGCCGTAGAGGACGTGGACGCGGGCACCGGGCCACGGCACCTCGAAGCGGTCCCACGACTCGATCCGGCGCCGGGGGCGGGCGCCCGCCGCGACCGGGAGGAGCGCGTGCCCCGTACGCCGGGCCAGCGCCGCCGCCCCCGGCAGCACCCGGTGGACATCGGAATGAGCGTCGGGGGCCAGCGCCAGGTCGCCCCCCTGGCGGGCATGGCGGAGCATGGCGCGAAAGCCGGCCACCGGATTCCGCCGCTGGGAACCGAGGATGGGCACGTACCCGAGCGGGCCCACGATCCGGGCCGCCATCAGCCCGTCCGGATGCCCCGAAACCAGGATGCCGATCCGTCGGTGGGCGTGGAGGGGGGCGAGCTCGAGCATCCGGCCGTGCCAGAAGCAATACAGAATGCCGCCGCCGTCACGGGCACGGGCGAGATGCTCCTCCCCCTCGACCTGCATCTCCCAGGTCCGTGCCAGGGCCTCGATCATCCCGGCGACGAGCGGGCCGCCGCGGCTCGCCGCAAGCCGGAGGACGGGACGACTCACCGGCGCCTCAAACCGACCGCCCGAGCAGCCACATGGCCAGCATCACACCCGCCCATGCAACGATCATCCATCCGGTCTTCGCCCGCTTGGCACGGTGCGGCGAGACCGCCTTCCGGTCCTTCCAGACCCGCAGGAGGCTCACGGAACCTCCCCGCGCTACACCGTAACCCCGCGCTCGCTCTCCTCGATGAACGCGAGGAAGCGCTCGACCTCGGGGTACGGGTGAAGCTCGCTCCGGGCGCGTGCCAGGGCCTGCGTGATGTTGAGCTTGGAATTGAAGAACAGACGGTAGGCGCGCTTGAGCTCGGCCTTCACCGCCTCCGGGAAGCCGCGCCGGTCCAGGCCGACGGTATTCAGGCCGAACAGGGCGGCCGGATTTCCGGCGGCCTTCACATAGGGCGGAACGTCCTTCTGCACGCGCGAACAGCCGCCCACGAACGCGTGGGCGCCGATCCTCGTGAACTGATGCACGGGGGTCATTCCTCCGAGGATGGCCCAGTCGTCGACGCGGACGTGGCCCGCCAGGTTCACCGCGTTCGACAGGATCACATGGTCTCCGACGATACAGTCGTGCGCGACGTGCACATACGCCATGAGCAGGCATTCGTCACCGATCTGCGTCGTGCCGAGTGCTCGCGTCCCGCGGTTGATCGTCACGTATTCCCGGATCACGGTGCGGTTGCCGATCGCGCACGTCGTCGACTCCCCCTCGTACTTCAGGTCCTGCGGATCGCCTCCGATCACCGCGCCGTAGTGGATCTCGCAGCGCTCGCCGATCGTCGTGTCGCGCTCGATCACGACGTGAGCCGCGACCCGGGTACCGGGCCCGATCGCGACCCCCGGGCCGACGATCGCATAGGGGCCGATCTGAACGTCCTCGGCCACGTCGGCCCCCGCGTCGACGATGGCCGTCGCGTGGATCGCGGCGGTCAACGGCTTCATTTGGGCACGAGCGAAGCCATCAGGTTGGCCTCCGCGACCACCGTATCGCCGACACGGGCGACGCCGCGCATCTTGCAATGGGTGCCGCGGCGACGCACCAGCTCGAGCTCGCATACAAGCTGGTCCCCGGGCCGCACCGGATGGCGGAACCGCACGTTGTCGAGCCCGGTGAAGTACACGACCTTGCTCTCCGAGTCGCCAACCAGGCTCATCAGCAGCAACCCTCCCACCTGGCCCATGGCTTCGACGATGAGGACTCCCGGCATGACCGGGTGGCCCGGAAAGTGTCCCTGGAAGAAGGACTCGCTGATCGTGACGTTCTTGATCCCCACGACGCGCTTGCCCTCTTCCATCTCCACGACGCGGTCCACGAGCAGGAACGGATAGCGATGGGGAAGGGTTTCCAGGATGCTCTGGATGTCCATCACCGTCGCCTCGCGGGCCACAGATGGCGGGGCCGGGCGACCGCCGTTCACCGAGCCCCCCTCGATCCTCTCCTTCAGGAGCTGGACGAGAGCCAGGTGCGTACGGTGACCGGAGCGCTGGGCCACGATGTGGGCCTGCAGATCGACGTTCAGGACTTTCAGGTCCCCGAGCAGATCGAGGATCTTGTGACGGACGAGCTCGGTCGGGAAACGCAGCCGCTCGTCGTTGAGAATCTTGTCCTCGCCGATCACGATGGCGTTCCTCAGGTTCCCGCCGCGGATCAGCCCCGCCGCCTTGAGCTGCTCGATTTCGTGCAGGAACCCGAACGTGCGGGCGGGAGCGATCTCACGCTCGAAGATCTCGGGCGTGATCTCGAACGACGCGAACTGGTGATTGACCAGCGGGTGGTCGAAGTCGATGGAAAAAGACACCTGGAGGCGATCGGACGGCAGCAGCGAGATCTCGACGTTGCCATCCTCGAAGAAGATCGGCTCCTGGATGCGGTAGCAGCGGCGGGGAGCGCTCAGCTCCTCGATCCCGGCCTCCTGGAGCGCCTTCCAGAACGGCAGGCTGGAGCCGTCGCCGACCGGAGGCTCGCTGGCGTCCAGCTCGATCCGGAGGTTGTCGATCCCGCGCACGGCGAGCGCCGCCAGCACGTGCTCGATCGTATGGACCTTGCATCCATTGCTGCCGATCGACGTGCCGCGCTCGGTGCCGATGACGTTGTCGGGGGTGACCTGGATCTCCGGCTGGCCGGTCACGTCGGTACGGACGAACCTGATGCCGCTGTTCGCCTCGGCGGGAACGAAGGTCATGTGGCACTGGTCGCCGGTGTGGAGCCCGATCCCGCTGTAGGTGACGGGCCTCGCGATCGTCAGCTGTCGCTCGGTCATGGGAGTCGGCCCTCGAGCCGCTTCAGGCGCTGGAAGAGCTCGGGCAGCCGGGCGAACA
>DATEDS010000009.1:0-3170 GCA_035281565.1 Gemmatimonadota bacterium | reverse complement strand
CTGATCCGCAGCCTTGCCGCCGGCCGCGAGGAGCCGGTGGAGAGCGAGGCAGTGATCTGATCGCGGTTTTCGGGATTACGGAGAGGTGGCCGAGTAGTCGAAGGCGGCACCCTGCTAAGGTGTTATACGGGTAATCCCCGTATCGAGGGTTCGAATCCCTCCCTCTCCGCCACTGTCTACAAGCCGCACAGGATGCCCGATATCTGCGTTGCGCTCGCTCGGTGATCCTGCGGCGCACCACGCGGTGCGCCTCGGATCCCCTCGCGATCGCGCCTTGATCTCGGGCATCCTGAGCGGCCTCGGCCGTCTGTAGACCCCACCCGTAGCACGTCCGGAAGCGTATCTTTAGGAGCAGAGCTCTTCGATCTCGGCGCGGGCGTCGTGGACGGCGCAGCACATGGCCCACACGTCCCGCTGCTCGGCGGGCGTCAGCCGGCCCTCGATCCAGCCGACCAAGGCGTCCGGGAAACAATCGCCCATGACGGCGAAGATCTCGTCGGCGGGGTGGCTCTCGAGCACCGGGTAGGGGAGATCCGGCGGCTCGAGCTTGTCGGGGGCGGCGACCTGTTCGTGGCGGCGGTCCCGCTCGCGGGCGCTCCTCCAGATCAAGAGCGCCAGGATCGCCGTGCACGCGAGCCCGTGGAGGGCGAGCAGGGCGAAGACGAAGAATTCGATCACGGACCCAATATCCCACGCCCGAGCGAGGCGGTCAACGAATGAGCCAGACCCCACCCACGTCACCGATCCGGGTCCGGTTCGCGCCGAGCCCGACCGGGTTCCTGCACGTCGGCGGGGCGCGGACGGCGCTCTTCAACTGGCTGTGGGCGCGGCACATGGGGGGGACCCTGGTCCTCAGGATCGAGGATACCGACGTCGAGCGCTCGACCGACGAGATGATCGACGCGATCCTGGAAGGCCTCGCTTGGCTCGGGATCGACTGGGACGAGGGCCCGCACTTCCAGTCCGGGCTGCGCGCGCATCACCAGGCCGCCGCCCTGGAGCTCCTGGAATCCGGTCACGCCTACGCCTGCTTCTGCACGCCAGAAGAGCTGGCGGCCGAGCGCGAGGCGGCGATCGGCCGGAAGGAGTCGTACGTGTACAGCGGCCGGTGCCGCTCGATAACTCCGGACGTCTCGCGGGCCCGCCGCGATGCGGGGGAGCCGCACACGATCCGGTTTCGGGTCCCCCCGGGGGAGACGGCGTGGGACGACGTCGTTCACGGCCGGACCCGCTTCGACAACGGGACGATCGGCGACTTCATCGTGCTGCGCTCGGACGGGGCGCCGGTCTACAACCTGGCGGTCACGGTCGACGACCGCGACATGAGGATCACCCACGTCATCCGCGGCGACGACCACATCTCGAACACCCCCAAGCAAATCCTCCTCTACCGGGCGCTGGGGGCGCCGGTGCCGGTCTTTGGCCACGTGCCCCTGATCCTGGGGCCGGACAAGCGGAAGCTCTCCAAGCGCCACGGCGCCGTGGCCGTGACCGCCTACCGCGACCAGGGATATCTCCCCGACGCGTTCGTGAATTTCCTGGCCCTCCTCGGCTGGTCGCCCGGAGACGACCGCGAGGTGCTGACGCGCGAGGAGCTGATCGAGCTCTTCGACCTGGACCGGATCACCGGGAAGAGCGCCATCTTCGACGTCCAGAAGCTGGAGTGGCTGAACGGCCAGCACCTGAGCGGGATCCCGGGCGCCCAACTGGCCGTCCTGGCGCGGCCGTGGTTCGCCCGGGCGGGAGTCGGGGAGGACGCGATCGACGCGCGCCCGGGGTGGTTCGCCGGGCTCCTCGACCTGGTCAAGGTCCGCTCGCGGACGCTCCACGACCTGGTCGCCCAGGCGCGGCCCTTCTTCCCGGGACCGGTCGAGTACCGGGAGGAGGCGGTCCAGAAGTTCTGGAAGGATCCGGCCGCCGCGCACGAGGCGCTCGGGGTGGCCGCCGAGTTCGTGGAGGGGCGGAAGGACTTCGGCGACCTGGAGGCGATGGAGGCGGAGCTCCGGGCTCTTTCCGAATCGCGCGGGGTCCCGGCCGGGAAGGTCATGCAGGCCGTCCGCGTGGCGCTCACCGGCGAGCGCGTGAGCCCGGGGATCTTCGAAACGATGGCGGCCATGGGGCGGCCGCTCGTGCTCGAGCGGATCGCGGCCGCGCGCGAGCATCTGGCGGCGGGGATCGCCGGGGGACGGGCATGAGCGGGGCGCGTCGGACGGCGAGGTTGGCTCTCCTGGACCCACGCCCCGAGCTCCTGGACGGGCGCGTGCCCGACGTCCGGTCGCGGATCGCGGAGTGGCTGGGCTCGGCCGGGGAGCCCGGCTACCGCGTGAAGCAGATCCTCCACGCGGTCTACCGGCGCCGTGTCGCCTCCTGGTCCGAGGTCACGACGCTTCCCGGGGCCCTCCGTGAGCGGCTCGAGCAGGCCTTCCGCTTCCCGTCCCTCGTCCTGGACGAGGAGCGGACCTCGGCGGACGGGACCGTGAAGTTCCTGTGGCGGCTCCTGGACGGCGAGGCCGTCGAGTCGGTCCTGATCCCGACCCGGTACCGCGACACCCTCTGCCTCTCGAGCCAGGCGGGGTGCGCACTGGCCTGCACGTTCTGCGCGACCGGGAAGTTCGGCTGGCGACGCGACCTGACGGCGGGCGAGATCGTCGACCAGGCGCGCCGTCTCCTCGGGCGGCGGGAGGGCGAGGATCACGGCGCCAACGTGGTTTTCATGGGGATGGGGGAGCCGCTCCTCAACTGGGAGAACCTGACCGTCGCGCTCGACGTTCTCATGGACCCGGAGGGGTTGAACGTGGGGGCCCGGCGGATCACGGTGTCGACGGTCGGCGTGCCCGACCGGATCGTGGAGCTGGGAGAGAAGTATCCACAGGTCAGGCTCGCGGTCTCGCTTCACGCGGCGACCGACGACGTGCGCGACACGATCGTGCCCCTGAACCGCCGCCACCCGCTGCGCGAGGTCCTGGCCGCCTGCCGGCTGTGGGCGGAGGCGACCGGGAAGCGGTTCACGTTCGAGGTGATCCACCTGCCGGGGGTCAACGACCGGCCCGAGGACGTGGCCGCGCTCGCCCATGTCGCCAAGGGCCTTCCCGTCCAGATCAACCTGATGCGGTACAACCCGATCCCGGGCGCCCCGTACCGGCGTCCCCGGGCCCGTGACACGGCGGCCC
>DATEDS010000008.1:0-10063 GCA_035281565.1 Gemmatimonadota bacterium | reverse complement strand
GGTGCGGGTCCTGGCCGACGGGGGATGCGGTCCGATCGTCGCGGTCGTCCCGCCGGGAGAAGCGGGGGAGAGACTCTCCTCGCTCGCGGAGCGCGCCGGCGCCCGAGCCATCCCCAACCCCGACCCGGAGGCCGAGCAGATCGACAGCCTTCGCCGCGGCCTCCACGCGCTCGGTCCCGGCAGCCGGGGGGCGGCCGTCCTGCCGGTCGACCACCCGCGGGTCCGGTCGACCACGGTCGCCGCGCTGCTGGCGGCCTTCCGGGAGCGCGGCGCGCCGATCGTCCGGCCCGTCCACGGCGACCGCCCCGGCCATCCCGTCCTCTTCGGGCGCGAGGTGTGGGAGGAGCTCGACGCCCCCGACCTGGAGAGCGGGGCACGCGACGTCGTCCACCGCCATCGCGCCGA
Organism: Gemmatimonadota bacterium; assembly: GCA_035281565.1. GTDB lineage: Bacteria > Gemmatimonadota > Gemmatimonadetes > JACCXV01 > JAHWKZ01 > DASRVA01. Next base: position 9,658 of record DATEDS010000008.1, on the reverse strand, counting down.
GATCCTCGAGGTCCCGGTCGACGATTCCGGGATCCTGATCGACGTGAACACGCGGGAGGAGTACGACCGGGAGGTCGAGCCCGCGTGACGACCAGGCTCGACGTCGCGGAATCGGCCCGCCTGGCCCTGGCGGCCTTGGATGGGGAGTTCGAGCTCGCCCTCGCCGTCGTGATCGAATCCCCCGCCCACCCGGACCGGATCGGGCGGCGGCTGGCCTGGGACGGGGAACGGCTCCTCGGCACCCTGGGCGACCCGGCGCTCGACGACGCGGCACGGCAGCTCCTGGCGAACGCGGAAGGGCGGGGAACGGCGCGCGTCGAGGCGGGCGGACTCGAGCTCTACGTCGAGCGGGTGACTCCGCCGGCCGAGCTCGTGATCGTCGGCGCCGGCCACATCGCCCAGCCGCTCAGCCGGATCGGTTCGCTGCTCGGCTTCCGCGTCACCGTCGTCGACGATCGCCCCGACTTCGCCCGCCGGGACCGGTTTCCGGATGCCGATCGGGTGGTGGTCGCCGACTTCGCGGAGCCGTTCGCCGGGATCCCGATCGGGCCCCGGACGCATGTCGTCCTGGTGACGCGCGGACATCGCTACGACTACGACTGCGTCCGCGCGCTGGCCCAGGCCGGCGCCGAGCCCGCGTACGTCGGGATGATCGGGAGCCGCCGCCGGGTCCGGGCGGCCTTCGAGCAGCTCGCGGCCGAAGGGTTCGACGGTGAACGGCTGTCCCGGATCCACGCCCCGATCGGCCTCGACATTGGTGCCGAGACCCCGGCCGAGATCGCGGTCGCGATCGCGGCCGAGATGATCCTCGTCACCCGCGGCGGGACCGGCGAGCCGCTCGGCGACCGGTCCCGGGTCGTCCGGTACGTGAAGGCTCTCGCCGCGGTGGCCGCGGACCCGGCCGGCGAACACGAGCCGTGAGCGAGGAACGTCGCATCCTGGACGCGATCGTCGCCGCGGTCGGGTCCGACCGCCGGGTCGTCCTGGCGACGATCGTCCGCGCCAAAGGCTCGACGCCGCGCGGCGTCGGGAGCCGGATGCTGATCGACCCCGACCACGGATCCCTCGGGACGATCGGCGGCGGGTGCGGCGAGGCCGAGGTGATCGATGCCGCCCGGCTCGCCCTCGACGATGGTCGGGCGCGGCTTGTCCGGGTCGATCTGACCGAGGACCTCTACTCGTGGAGCCCCGCCGTCTGTGGCGGGGTGTTCGACGTCCTGCTCGAGCCGGTTCGTCCGGCTTTCACCCCGTAAGGTCCGTCTTTGCGGGCCTTGAGGGGCGGGCTAGGTTCCCGCCCATGCTCTTCCTGGTCACGAACGACGACGGCTATCTCGCTCCGGGGATCCGCGCCCTGGCGCGCGCGGTCGAGCCGCTCGGTGACGTCGTGATCGTGGCGCCCGACCGGGAGCAGTCGGCGACCAGCCACTCGCTGACCCTTCACCACCCGCTCCGCGCGCGGCAGATCGAGGACCGCCTGTGGCACATCGACGGGACGCCGACCGACTGCGTCATGCTGGCCGTCAACGCGCTCCTCGACCGGAAGCCGGACTACGTCCTCAGCGGGATCAACCACGGCGGCAACATGGGGGAGGACGTGTCGTACTCGGGGACCGTGTCGGCGGCCATGGAAGGGGCCCTCCTCGGGATCCCCTCGATCGCGATCTCGCTCGTCCACGGCGACGAGCGGTGGATGGAGGGGTACGAGGGCGTCGTCCTGCGTCTCGTCGAGCGGATCGTGGGCGAGCCGGAGACGGATCTCTTTCCCGCCGGCAGCCTCCTCAACATCAACCTGCCGGATCGCGACCCTGGCGACGTGCGCGGCGTCCGGATCACGACGCTCGGCAAGCGGTTCTACAGCGACCCGGTCGTCGTGGCCAAGGACCCGCACGGCAAGACGTACTACTGGATCGGCGGCGGGGCGGCGACCTGGGAGAGCCCGGAGGGCTCGGACTACTGGGCCGTCGAGGAAGGGTACGTCTCGATCACGCCCATCCACCTCGACATGACGCACCACCGGATCCTCGACCGGCTGAAGGGATGGGAGAGGACCGAGCTCGGCGCCCGGAAGTGACGGCCGCCGGGCCGCTCCCGACGCGGACCCCCGAGGCGCGCGGGCCCCGGAGCTGGACCCGGCGCCTGTACCACTGGGTCCTGTCGTGGGGGGATCATCCCCAGGCGACGTGGGCCCTCTTCCTGCTGGCGTTCGCCGAATCGTCCTTCTTTCCGATCCCGCCGGACGTCCTGCTGATCGCGCTGTGCATGGGGCGGCCGTCCCGCGCCCTCCTGTTCGCCACGGTGTGCACGGCCGGATCGGTGCTGGGCGGGCTCTTCGGCTACTGGATCGGGAGCGCCGTCTTCGACACGGTCGGCCGCCAGATCCTCGAGTTCTACGGGCTCATGGACAAGTATGCCGAGGTCCAGTCCCTCTACCGGCGCTACGACGTCTGGGCGGTAGGGATCGCCGGCCTGACCCCCATTCCCTACAAGGTGTTCACCGTGACGGCGGGACTCTTCAAGATCTCGCTCCCCGGGTTCATCGCCGCGAGCGTCCTGTCGCGGGGGCTCCGGTTCTTCGTCGTGGCGCTCGTGCTCAAGCGGTGGGGAGAGCCGGCGCGGGAGTTTCTGGACCGGCACCTGAACCTGCTCACGGTCGTCTTCGTGGTCCTGCTGATCGGAGGCTTCCTTCTTCTGCGCCTCGTTTTGTGATTCGATTCCCGGCCCAAGGAGGTTCCATGACTTCCATGCTCGCTCGCTGTCGCCCGGTCGTGCTGGTGCTGGGCCTGGCGCTCGCCGGCGGCTGCGCGGACGACGACGGCCCGACGGATCCCGGCCCGGATCTCCCCGCCGATCTCATCACCCGGATCGAGGCCCTGTTCCCGGAGGGAGCGACCCGCGAGATGGCGTTCGACCGGGTTTCGGCGATCCTCGAGCAAGCCTCGGAAGAGCTGCTCCTCGACTTCGTGGTCTTCGGTTCGACGGAGCTGGAGGCCGGACGCCTGCTGGACCCCGCCGGCACCGATCCGCCCACGACCGAAGGCGCGCTGGCCGAGCTTTTCGAGGCGGTCGCGGACGAAGCCGGGCTCGAGCCGCCACCGGTCAGCGAGGCGGCCCTCGCCGAGGGTGCGGTCGCGTTCGTGGACGAGGACGGGATGACGGTCGTGACCGAGTCCGGCTTCGGCGGCGTCGACTTCCCGGCCGGCGCCCTGCCCGGGCGAACCCTGATCGTCCTCGAGCGTCTGCCCGAGGAGGGCGAGCCGGGAGACGGACCGTTGCCGACGGACCTCGACCAGTATCCGATCTTCTACCAGGTGACGACGTTCCCCGAGGTGGGGGAGCTCTCCGCGGAGGCGGTGGCCGGGCTCTGCGTGGTCGATCCGCCCGACCCGTTCGCCCCGTCCCCTGACGTCGCGGCCCGGCTCCGGCTCGCCCATCCCGACCCCGACGATCCGGCGGAGATCGAGTTCCTGCCGCTTATGGACGCCCCGTTCGTGGATTGCACCGGGGCCAGCACGGAAGGTCTGGGGCTGGCGAGCCCGGGCCGGCTGGGCGGCGCGATCTCGGCCTTCAGCCCGATCGCGGCGGTGGATCCCCTGAGCGGGGGCCCGGAACCCCTCATCGTCACCCTCGACATCCCGGAGACGGTGCTCAACACCCCGGGCTCGTCGATCACCGCGACCGTCGAGTTCGCCGACCCCGACGGGGACATCGTTCTGTTCGTGGTGGAGGTGATCTCGGGGCCCTTGAACGGGTTCGAGTTCGACCCCGACGTCCGCGGCCAAACGACCGGCACCTTCGAGTTCACCATCGCATGCCCTGAGGGAGGGGACCCCTGCGCGCCGGGCGAAGTCCAGGCGACGATCACGCTTCTGGACGCCCAGCAGAACATGAGCGACCCGTTCCCGTTCTCGTACACGGCAGTCGCCCCGTAGCGCGTGACGTGTCGCGCGAAGGTGGGGTCGGAGGACCGGTGAAGCGCACGATCGTGAGAATGGTTTCCCCGGGAGTATTTACAAACGGGAAGAAGTCGGTATAATGGTTCCCGTTCAGGTTCTCAGACCGGGACCTTTCACGGCAGGAGGAAGCGAGCTCATGGCCAAGAAGAAGGCTGCCAAGAAGTCGGCCAAGAAGAAGTCGGCCAAGAAGAAGAAGAAGTAAGGCGCCTTCCAGCGTCGCATCCCCGAGGGGCCCGGCACCACCGGGCCCCTCGTTTTTGCAACCCCGTTTTCTTGCAGCCGCTGGAAGGGTCGGGTACCTTCATACGGTTCGTGGAGGCTGCTCAAAACGGGCAAGCTCAAGGCGCGCGACGATGGCCGCCTGAGGCGTACTGAAAGGTACGCCGCAAGGCGGCCGAGGAAGCGCAACGCCGAGATTGCCCGTTTTCAGCAGCCGGAGGTCGGGGAGTAGCTCAGCCCGGTAGAGCACTACGTTCGGGACGTAGGGGTCGCAGGTTCAAATCCTGTCTCCCCGACCAGGAAGAGAGGCGCGCGGACCCTCCGAAGGGCCCGCGCGCTTCCCGTTTCGGGGCTCAGAACGTGAACGTCACGCCGCCGACCGCCCGGGACCCCAGAACCGAGCCCCCGTAGAGCTGGAAGTGCTCCTTGTCCAGCACGTTGTTCCAGGCCACGTTGATCCGTGCGAACGGGGCCACGTTCCAGCTCCCGGTGAGATCCAGGGTCGCATACCCGGGCACCCGGCCCGCGAACACGCCCGCCGCCCAGTCGAACGCCTCCTGCATGTGGAGGTTGAACCCCGCGCTGAACCGCTCCGGGTTGCTGTAGGTGGCCCCGATGTTCCCCTTGTGCCGGGGGGTGTTGGGCGAGAGCTCGTCCTCGTTGACCGTGCCGCCCTCGCTCGTCCGGACGTCGTCGATCTCGAAGTCGAAGTACGTGTAGTTGGCGTCCACCTGCCAGTTGGCCGCCGGCAGGAACGAGACGCCCAGCTCGACCCCGTATTCGTCGACCTGGCCCGCGTTGGTGTACGAGACGATGAACGCCGGACTCCCGTCGGGGAGCAGCGAGAAGGCCGCGAACCGGGGCCCCAGGGCCTGCTGGATGGCGCCGAGGACCGTCGGTGCAAAAGGCGCGAATGGCTCCCCGGGACCAAAGCCGGCGGGGAGCTGGTAGGCCGGGAAGTCGTCCCGGTTCACGTCCGGGAGCAGGTCGGTGACGAAGTCCTCGATCTGGTTGTTGTAATAGTCGGCCGTCAGGAACACGCGCCCGCCTGCCAAGGACCCCTTGTAGCCCCACTCGAAGCCCGACAGCTCCTCGACCTCGAGATCCTCGTTGCCCCGCGCCTGCACGCTGGTGATCCCGAAATTCAGCGGGAGATCGACGGGCTGACCCAGCTGCTGCGAGATGGCCTGCTCGATCCCCAGCTCGAGCGGGGTCAGGTCCGCCGGCTGGCCGGCCGCCACCCGCAGAAACAGCTCCGAGTAGTTGGGGATCTGGTACGCCCGGTTGTAGGTGAAACGGAGCGAATGGTCGATTGTCGGCGAGAATACGAGGGCTCCCTTGGGGGCGAACTTGTCGTCGTCGATCACGCTGAAGTGATCGAACCGGCCGGCGACGAGGACGTTCCACTTCGGGTGGAGCTGCCATTCCGCCTGTCCGAACGCGGAGGTGATGACGTCGTCGTGGGACTCCTCCATCAGGGTCTCCTCGGTGTCGACCGAGTACCACCGGTTCGACGCGCCACCGACGACGAGCAGGTTGCCGTCGCCCGAACTCCAGTTGGCCTGCCCCTCGACGTGGAAGATGTCGGACTTCTCTAGGAGCTGGGCTCCCGAGGCCAGCGACGTCTGGTTGTTGCCCTCGCAGGTGTCGCGCGGGAAGCACGGGCGTCCGGGGAGGCCGGCCGGGGGGAGGGGCGCGTCGGGGTTCCCCTCCAGCTCGTTGGCCCGTCGGCCGCTGTACCATCCCATGGCGAAGAAATGGTCGGACGCGTACTGGCTCCGGACCCAGGGACGGTCGGCGCCGTTCACCTGCACGCGGCCGATGCCGGTCACGAAGATCTCGTTCTCGACGTGGGTCATTCCGCCCTCGGCCGTCCACAGCGAGCCGTTGTCGAAGTTGTAGTCGAGACGCCCGCTTCCGTACGTGGAGCTGACGGGATCGGTGAGGAGCGGGACGGCCTCGGTGGGGAGGGGGCCGTACTCGAACTCGCACTGGCTGGGGGGCGGCGCGCAGACGCCCCGGGCGTCGGCCACGGTCCGCGACTCGGAGAACGTCTCGCCCACCTGGACGTGGCCGAAGTTCGCCTTGTACCCCCACTTCTGGCTCCCCGAGACGCCCGCGTGGCGGACGTCGAAGCGTGCCGTCTCCCGCTCCCCACCCGACACCGCGACCTTGGTCCCCTGGATGTCGGCGGGGGAGGGGGTCGTGATGTTGACGACGCCGCTGAACGCGTTCGCGCCGTAGAGCGCCGACCCGGGGCCGCGGACGAAGTCGAGCTTGCCGAGGTCGTCGAGCGGCATCGAGATGGCCGTCCACTCCTGCGACTGGAGGAAGCCGAGCGACCGGTCGATCCCGTCCTGAAGGACGAGGACGCGGCGGTTCAGGGACGAGTTGTATCCCCGGGTGTTGATGTTGAAGTCCTGGACGCCGCTCTGGACGACGTCGATCCCCGGCTTGTCGGCGAAGAGCCTCGGGAGCTGCCCGCCGGGGGCTTCGGCCTGGAGCTCGCCACCGGTCACGACGCTGACCGCGGCCGGCGCCTCGACGATCCGGGAGGGCTCGCGCGAGGCGCCGACGACCGTGATCGTCCCCATCTCCAGGAACCCCTCGACGAGCGCGACGTCCCCGATCGCGGTCTCGCCCGTGCGCACGGTAACGACCTCGCGCCGGGTCTCGTATCCGAGGATGTTGAAGACGAGCGTCTGGGATCCCGACGGAGCGTTGGGAATGCTGTAGGTGCCGCGCTGACCGGTTACCGCGCCCAGGCCGGTCCCTTCGATCGAGACCTGGACGTTGGGCACCCCCTCGTTGGTGTCGGCATCGGTGACCGTGCCGATGATCCGTCCCGTTCCCTGCGCCAGGAGGGGGGATTCCGCCCCGAGCACGACGAGCGCTGCCGCCAGCACTGGCACGACGATCCCGATGCGCGCACTACGATTCGCCTTCATGGGCCTCCCCATGGAGAAGTCGAGGGACGGACCCCGCGCCGTCCCGAAGGTCATCTTTTGCCCCTCTAGATTGGGGCCGCCGGGCGCTACCGACAAGGGGGAGCGTCGGCGGGGGTTTGGTATCACGCTTGCTGGTAGGGGGCCGATCGGTACGCACGATGTGCCCTCCACGACCCCCGTAACGGCGGCTCCGGGGAGCGGCGCGCCCGGCGAACGCGCATATTGGAGCTCCGGAGGCGAGGATGAAGGCCAGGCGCGTCGTCGTCCACGGAAGGGTCCAGGGAGTCGGATTCCGCTGGTTCGTCGTGCGGAACGCCGAGGCCCTGGGGGTCGGGGGGACCGTCCGGAATCGCCCCGACGGAGCGGTCGAGGCGATCCTCGGGTCGGCGGACGAAGCCAACGTGGAGGCCCTCGTCCGGCGGATCCGACAAGGCCCGCCCGGCGCGCGGGTCGAGCGTGTCGAGGACGACCCTGTGGACGGGCCGGAAGGAGAGCGCGGCACGACGATGAAGGTGATCCGGTGAAGCAGGGGGCGCGGAGCCGGAGGACGGCCGGGCTGGCCGTCCTCCCGCTCTGCGCATCGATCGCGTGTTCGCCCGTCTACAGCCGGACGACCGTGCCCGCCGTAACCCCTACGACCAGGCTCGTTCCGGCCGAGGGAGAGATCACGGCGTCCGGGCTCGCGGGAATCCTGGGCCGGCTCATCTGGCCGCTGGCCATGGACGGCGTCCAGGTCCTGAGCAGCCCCTACGGCACCCGGGCCCACCCGCGGTCCGGGGGCGACCGATTCCACCGCGGGCTCGATCTGCGCGCCGAGGAAGGGACACCGGTCTATGCGGTCGCCGACGGCCGCGTCGAGCGTAGCGGCCGGAGCGGTGCCTACGGCAACCTCGTCCTCATCGACCATGGCGAGGGGCTCGAGTCCCTCTACGGACACCACAGCCGGAACCTGGTGGTGGAAGGACAGCAGGTACGGCGCGGGGAGGTGATCGCCCTGGTCGGCCACACCGGGAACGCGACCGGCGATCACCTCCATTTCGAGCTCCGGTGGCGCGGCGGGACCGTCAATCCGTGGCGCGTCCTGCCGACCCTGTCCGGGGCCCGGGGCCGGTAGGCGCGCGATGGCGGACACGCATCCCAGGGTGACGGTGGCGGACGAGGAGCTCTCCACGCGGCTCGAAGCGGCGATCCGTGACATCCCCGACTTCCCGAAGCCCGGCATCGTCTTCAAGGACATCACGCCGGTTCTCCTGGATCCGCGGCTCTTCGACGCGACGATCGCCGAGCTCGCCCGGTGGACGTCCGAGTGGGGAGCCGTGAAAGTGATCGGCGTCGACGCGCGCGGGTTCCTGTTCGCGGCTCCGGTCGCGAACCGGCTGGGGATCGGGCTCGTCCCGGTCCGCAAGATGGGGAAGCTCCCGCACCGGACCGAGCGCGTGTCGTACGACCTCGAGTACGGGAGCGCGGAGCTCGAGATCCACCTCGACGCGATCGAGCCCGGAGAACGGATCGCCGTGATCGACGACCTCCTGGCGACCGGTGGGAGCGCACAGGCGGCGGTACGGCTGGTCGAGCGGGTGGGGGGCGTCATGGCCGGGCTGGGTTTCGTGATCGAGCTGGGTTTCCTGAACGGACGCGCGCGTCTCGCGGGGTACGACTGCGCGAGCCTCGTGCGCTACGAGTAGGGGTCGGAGATGGCGGGACGTCCGTATCGCAGCGGCCAGGACGGGTTCGAGACGGCGGAGCTCGGCGCGCTGACGCTCGCCGACGACGGCCCGCTGTTCACCCTCCTCCTCACCTATCCCGACGCGCTGGCCGAGGACGTGGTTTTCTTCGCCGACGGGCGGGTGGTTCCCGAGAGCGATCCGGCGGTCCGGACCCTGCTCGGCTGGCGCCGCCAGGGAGGGGTCGTGGTGCTCGGCTTCACGACCGCCGCGGCCGTGTCCGACCTCTTGGTCGAAGCCCTGCGCCTGGCCGAGATCGTCGCCGACTGGGACACCGGGCGTTGGGACGAGGTCGTGCTCGAGTACTGGGGCTCGGCCGACGAGTCGCTCGTCGGGCGCATCGCCGATCGGTGGGATCTCTCCCGGGAGGAGGGCTGGACCCTGGCGAGCTGGACCGGCGCCATGTGGAACGAGGCTCCCGAGCCCGGTCGGCCGATCGTCGGCGTCTTGGCCGGCGAGGTGCCCGAGCCGATCCGGGGTGCGATCGACTGGCTCGCCACCGGGAACCGCGAGATCGCCGCGTTCGAGGCGCGTCGGATCGTGAGCGGCGACAGGCCGACCTACTGGACGACCCCGGTCGCCGGCGCGTGGGCGCGGCCCGGGCCCCTGATGGGCGAGGAGGAACCCGACCGCCGTCGCGAGACCTTCGTCCGGCGGACGGGGAGCGTCACGGGGGGTCTTCTGGCCGCGGTCGAGAAGCGGTGCCTGGACTCGGGAAGCGCGGTCGCGTGGAGCGGCGAGGACTGGGTCCGGTTCGACGGCGCCAGCCGCTCGTTGCGGGTTTTTCCCGGGGCCGCCTGGGTAGATCTCCAGC
>DATEDS010000007.1:0-17885 GCA_035281565.1 Gemmatimonadota bacterium | reverse complement strand
CCTCGTCGGGGTCGATCTCGACCGGATCGCCCTGCACGGTGTTCGCTGCGCCGATCCGGACGGCTTCGTCCCGCGCAGCCTGCTCGTTGCCGGTGGCGTCGATGAAACCTGCCGCCGCACCGGCCAGCGCCGCCGCGTCCGCGGCCCGCTGGGCCTCGCCACGCGCCGTGTACAGCATGCCCACGTCCACGGCCAGAGCCACGATCGAGAGCAGAGCCGCCATGGCGAGGCTCACGAAGACGATCGTGGATCCATGCTCGTCGCCGAGTCTGGAGATTTGGCCTGAACGGATGGGTTTCACGGTATCTCTCCTCCTTAGTCGAGGTCTGTCGCACCGGTCTGACCGACCGGCTCATCGAGGGGCTTGATCCAGTCCCACGTGTCGGGCTCGTCCGACGGGATGGGTGGCGCCTCGTCCGAGGGCTGCACGAGCCGCGGCGTAACGAGCACCAGCAGCTCACTCCGGTTCTGGCGCAGCTCGCTCGACCGGAACAGCGGTCCCAGGATGGGGAGATCGCCGAGGACCGGGATCTTGTCCACGTTGTCGGCCATCGACTGGTCGATCAGTCCGGCGATCGCGAAGGTCTGGCCGTCCCTGAGCTCGATCTCGGTCTCGGCCCTGCGCGACAGGATGGTCGGGATCTGGAACCCCGAGACCACCAGGCCGCTGCCGAAGTCGAGCGACGAGACCTCGGGGGCCACCTTGAGGTGGATGTTCCCGCTGTTGGTCACGGTCGGGGTGAAGTTCAGCCGGACGCCGAACTCCTTGAAGATGATCGTTACGGCATTGCTGGCGCCGCCCTGGACCACCGGAAACGGGAACTCCCCGCCGGCCAGGAACGAAGCCTCCTTGCCGTCGAGCGCGAGCAGGTTGGGCTCCGCCAGGCTGCGCATCTTCCCGGTCGTCTTCAAGGCCCGGATGAAGGCGGCGAACTTCGAATCGTCCAGGTCGAAGAGCAGGATGTTGACCGCGTCCACGAGCGTGGTCGGCGGATCGTCGATGGCTCCCGGCCCGAACTCTCCCTCCGGCGGCGGGATGAAGCGGCCCGTCGTCACGAACCCGCCGTCGTTGGCGATCAGCCGCTGGAAGTTGCCCGCCAGGTCCCGCATGACGGTCCGGCTCACCTCGGAGAAGCGGACCTGGAGCAGGATCTGGTGCGGGGACGGGACCGCGATGTTGTTGACCACCATCGCTCCGGTCGCTTCGGCCAGCTCCACCGCCCGCTGGGCGACCGTCCCGTTCGACACGTTCCCCGACAGCACGTAGACGTTCCCGCTCGAGGAAACCTCGACCTGCTCGTTCGGGAACAAGGAACGGAAATGGTTTTCGAGCGCCGCCGCGTCGAGGGTCACCTCGACGGGGTACAGGGTCCGCCGGCCTTCGGCGTCCCAGATCACGAGGCTCGTCGATCCGATCTCCTTGCCGTTGAGCAGGAGCTCGTTGGGCGACACGACCACCGCCTCGGCCACCTCGGCGTTCGAGACCGACACCCGTCGCATCGCGATCGGGTGGGTCACGAGCTGCGCCGTCCCCTTGCCCAGGCTGATGGTCCGACCCTCGCCAGAAACGGCGGCCTGTCCCGCCGCCCCGGCGGGCTGCGTCAGGCCATACACAGCGATCCCGAGGACGAGCGGGATCAGGCGCGCCGAGTACCGCAAGGAGTCGCGCGTGCGGAACGTACGGGAGTGAGCTGGCATCTTGCCCTCCGGCCTAGAAGGTGGTTTCCGAGCGCTGGGTCCCATTGAACGTCACAATGGTCGTTCCCGAGCGCTTGGGAGCCCCCGAACGGCGAACGCGGGGCGCTGCGGCCTTGACCGGCTCGACGGTCTTCACGAGCTGGCCGGCCTTGACGCCGTCGGTCTCCACTTCCGCCATGTCGAGGGTGTTGCGGAGCGCAAGATGGATTCTGCCCTCGGTCGCCGCCAGAGTCAGCTCTTCGGCCTGCTCGGGCGACACCAGGAGGGTAATGACGGTCACGGTCTGCGGGGTCCCTTCGGCGTCCTTCTGGATCGTCTGGCCCGCCGTGAGGACCTGCACGTTCTGGAGAATGACCCGGGTCGTGGCCTCTTCGGCCTCGTTCTCCGGATTGATCGTGACCAGGACGTCGACGCGGGTGCCCGGCAGGACGAAACCGGCCACGCCGATCACCTCGTCGACCTTGACGCTGACCCCGCGCATCCCCTCGGGGATGACGATCGGAAGGCCGCCGCCCTCTTCCTTGGCGGCGAGCTTGCCGGCCAGCAGGGGCTCGTTGATCGACACCGGCTGGATCACGCCGCGGCCGACCACCTGTTCCACGCTGGTCGCGTAGCCGGACGGCACGTTGGAGGCCGGCCAGTCCACGACCTTCACGTCCGCGGGCCCGACGACGGATCCGAGCTGGAGCTGCTGAGCGGCCACGACCACCGGCGTCGTCCCCGGCGCCCCGGCGACGGCCGGGGTGGCGGAGCGATCGCCCAGGTAGTTCATGGCCAGGTAGCCCGCCGTGCCGCCCGAAACCAGCGCCATGACGAGCGCCATCCACTTTCTGCGCTTGCGCTTCATGAGTCCTCCCGTGTCCTCCCTTGCGTGGGCGCCTGGCGCCCTACTCGTGGCGCATGACGGCCGTTGTCTGGAGCGAGATCGTCCCGGCCATGGCCGAGTCGTCCCCCTGCAGAAGTGCAACTATCGGGCCGATGAAACGGAATTCGTACGGATAGGAGAGATTCACCGTGGTCGGCATCCCGTAGTCTCCGGTGCCGCCGACGTTTTCGTAGCTGACAGTGGCGAGATCGGGATCCAGGTTCGCGTTGGTCAGGTAGTTGGCGACGGCGTTCTCGACATCGTCGTCGTCCATGTTCTGGAGGACGCCCACCCGGGCCCCCTCCCGCGCCGCGTTCGTGATCACCTGCCGTTGGTTCCACGCCATCCCGAACTCGAAGATCCCGATCACGATCGCCAGCAGGACCGGCAGCGCGATCGCGAACTCGACCAGCGACTGTCCGCGTTCCCCGAGGGTCTCGCGACGGTTGTGAAGAGAGAGAATTGCGCGACTCATGACAGCCATCCTGCGAAGTCCTGGAATCACGCCAACCATCCTGCGATGGCGCCCGCGCCGATCGCGACGCCGTACGGTATGGTCAGCGCTCCAGGGGTTTTGAGATTGCGTGCGGAAGCTGGGGTGCGGGTGGCGACGCTCCCGACGAGGACTCGGGCATGGCGCAAGGTCTCGCCGAGCGCCCGTCGCTGAATGGCGAGCGCGAAGGCCATGGCCCCGCCGACCAGACCGGTCACCAGGAGCGCCACGGGCAGGTCGGCCGGCCCGAGAAACGCGCCCACGGCCGCGAGGAGCTTGGCATCGCCCCCTCCGAGACCACCGAGAAGGACGAGGGGAAAGCTGATCACGAGCCCGATCACGCCGCCGAGAACACCCACCAGCAGCGCCTCGCCGCCGGGCAGGGCCCGGAGCGCGAGCGCCGTCAAGAAACCGCTCACCGTGAGCGCGTTCGGGATGCGCCGCGTCCGGAGATCCCAGACGACCGCGACGACCACGAGCGCGATCAGGGCGACGGTGCTGAGGGCGTGACTCATGGGCCTGTCGATTCGCGAAGGTTCGTGTTCTGGCAAGGAAAGCCGGGGCCCGTTCCCCCGTGCATCGGACCCCGGCTCCTCGGTGACGGACCGCGTTGGGCGGTCCGCCAGCAGCTTCGGGTCTTACGAACCGCCGGCCGCGCCGGTCAGCGCGTTGGCGATGTTCGTGAAGACCGTGTTGATGTTCTGACCCAACAGGGTCACCGCGGCGATCACGACCAGCGCGATCAGCGCGATCAGGAGCGCGTACTCGGCCAGGTCCTGGCCGGACTCGTCGCTCCAGAAAGCATTCCAGAAAGTCAGCATTGTTCTCGTTTCCTCCCGGCCCACTCAGGGCCACGTGGGGGTTGCTAGTTGAAGGGCAGGCCGTCGATGATGACCTGGTACAGGGACGTCATGATGGCCCCGCCCAACAGGGTGACGGCACCGATCACCACCAGCGCGATGAGCCCGATGAGGATCGCGTACTCCGCGAGGTCCTGTCCTGCATCGTTCCCCCACACGCTGCCGAGAGTCGGCCGGTTCAGCGCTTCCCCAGTCCGTGCGGGGGTCCAGGCTCTTGCGTTCATCTCGCTTGTCTCCGAGCTGTTCAGGTGGCTTCGGTTCCTCACGGCCGCATTGGATGTGCAGGGTGCGTGCCAAGATTCGCCGCTCGGGGCCGATCCCGGCACTTCGGAAGCCGATTGCCTCGCTCCCTGGAACCGGGGTTCCACGATCACGGAAGCCGACCCCTCTTTCGACCCCCCGGAGCGCGCCGGTGGCGGCCGGCGGGTGCCGCCCGCGGTCGGCCATCTCCTTGTCCGGTATGGTGTTGTGGGCAGGTTGCCCGGAGACTGCAACCGGGCTTGCAAAACGAGAGGAGCTAGTCTTCGATCTCGTACTGCTTGATCTTGTTCAGCAGGCTCTTGTAGCTGATCCCCAGGTCGGCCGCCGCGCGCTTCTTGTTCCACCGCGAACGCTCGAGGGCGCGCGCGATCTCGCGCTTTTCGACCCGGGCGATCGCCCGCGCGACCATCGACTTCAGGGACCGACCGTCATCCCCGTCGTCGTCGTCGAAGCTGTCGGCCGGGGTCTGCTTGCTGCCGAGCTCGGCCCGGATGACCTCTTCGTCCTCGATGACCAGGAAGCGCCGCAGCACGCGCTCGAGCTCGCGCGTGTTGCCGGGCCACTGATAGGCCTGGAGGAAGCGCAGGAAGCTGCCGCGCAGCACGCGGATGTTCGAACCGTAGAAGGGCCCGTACTTCTGCACGATGTGCGTGGCGAGGAGCGGGATGTCCTCGGGACGCTCGCGGAGCGCCGGGATCTCGACCCGTACGGCCCCCCCGGCGCGGACCCAGATCCGCTGCAGATCCTCGAGCCCTTCGCGGCTCATCGACGGAGCCTCGCAGCTCAGGATGATCCGCGGATCGGGATGGCCCGACCCCTCTTGCTCCTTCTTCCATTCGACCAGCCGGGCGTTCACCTCGGCCGGCAGGAGCTCGATGCCGTGGATGTAGAGCGTGCCCTGCTCGGCTGCGGCCAGCTTGCCACCCGAGCCGTGTCCGAAGAGCTCACGCTCGAGGACCGCCTTGGGCACCGCGTAGGCGTTGAGGGCCGTGAAAGGGTGCGGCTCCCGGCTCGAGAGGTTGTGAACCCCGTGCGCCAGGACCTCTTTCCCGACGCCCCGCTCGCCGTACAGGATGACCGTGAGCGTGGTGTCGGCGACCTGGGCCAGCCGCTCTCGGGCGGTGACCACGTCCTCGTTGACGCTGAGCAGATAGTTGGGGTGGGCCCCGACCTCCCAATAGCCCGAGGCGGCGATCTCGGCGGCCGGGTCGAAGACCAGCGACAGGTCCTTCTCGCTCTTCATCGCGGCCGCGAATGGTGCAAAACCTGTGCCGCGAATGGGAAGGACGTTTCCGATCCTGGGGCTAGAGGGGTCCCTGGTTGAGGAGCATCTGCACCTGGCCGTCGCCGTCGGCCATCCCCGTCAGGAGAGCGCGCCCCTGGGCCGGCCGGTCGCCGAAGAGGTGCAGGAAGCCGGCCACGAACCGGCTGGGGGAGGCTGCCCCGCTCCCGCGCTCGGCGGTCGCCGCCTGGAGGCCCCGGAGCCGCTCCGGATCGCCGTAGAGGCGGAGCAGGTCCAGCGAGAGGCCGAGCCACGCGGGATACCGCTCCAGCCCCTGCCGGAAGGCATGAGCCGCGGGCTCGTCCTGGCCGGTCTCCGCGAGCGCCGCCCCGAGGCCGAAATACCCGATCGGGAAGTCGGGCGCGGACTGGGTCACGCGCTGGTAGGCCGAGGCCGCCTCGGCGGGCCGTCCGTCGACCATGAGACGGTCACCCCGCTGGAGCCAGGTTGCGGCCTCGCCGAGGAGGGCCGGGGGCCGCGCGTTGGACCAGACGTCCCGGTAACGGTCGTACAGCCAGCCGTCGTAGCTGACCAGGCCCCACGGGGAGAAGAAGGGATGGGGGGAGACGGCGGGAGACATGGCCGAGGCCGCGAAGTAGGCGCGCCAGGCGTGGAGCCCGAACCCCTGCGGGGCCGCGATCTCCACCCAGGCGGGCTGGTACCGCTCGGCGATCCGCGTCCACGAGAACGGCAGGACCGCTGCCACCCGGACCCGATCGCGCGAGGCGGCCACCGTGCGGCTGGACGCGTCGGGCAGCGGAACGAGCTCCGGCCGGCCGTCCTCGCCGCCCCGCCGGTCGCTCGGCAGGAGGGGCTCGGAGGGCTCGAGGATGGGGGCCAGGGGCCGGACGTCCTGGCCCCGGACCTCGGGAACGGCCCCGGCGAGGATCACGGCGAGGGCGCCGGTCAGCGCGCGCAGAGCGGATCGCTTTGGCATGCCGTTACCTCCAGGTCTATCTTAGGTTTTTCATGTCCCGTTTTCCAGCCTCGATCCCGCTCGTGGCGGCCCTCGCGCTCGTGTTCCCCGCCTGCGAGCGCCCCCCGGATGAAGCCACTCCGGACGTGCCGCGGCTGCCGTTCGACGGTTCGGTCCTCGGCCCGGACTCCTTCCGGATGGTCAACGGGATCGGCGACACCCTCCGCTTCGCGGTGACGCCGACCGGCGCCGGGACACGGATCGCCCGCTACCGACGGGTCGACCCCGGGGTCGACAGCCTGGTGGCGATCGTCGACCCGACCACGCTGGTGCCGGTTTCGAGCCTCCAGCACCGCCATTTGACCGGCGGGGCGGTGACGGCCGAAGTCCGGTATGGCGAGGGCTTCGACGGCCAGGCCCGCCTCCGGTTGAGCGCGGCGCGTGGGGAGCGCGACGACAACATCCGGACGCCGCCGCCGGTCCTCGACGCCGCCCAGATCCCGGTTTCCTTCGGCGCGCTCGACCTCGGCGCGCTGGACTCCCTCAGCTTCAACTACGTCGCCCCGTTCGAGGGCCGCGCCCTGGCGGCACGGCTGGTCGCGACGTCCGACACCCTCACGATCGGCGGCACGCAGCATGCCGCCCTCCGCCTTCGTCTCCTGGTCTCCGGGCTGGAGGAGCGCTACTGGTTCGAGGCCGAGCCCCCTCACCGGCTGCTCCGGATCCAGGAGGTGACGCGGAACATGACGTGGGACCGAGGCTGAGGAGCCGGGGGGCGGCGCTGGCCGCCGCCTGTGCGCTCCTCGTCCTCCTCCCCGTGCCGGCGCTCGGTCAGCGCGAGGCGCCGGCCGCGCTCCTCGCCGCCGCCCGGGCCGTGAGCCGCGAGGTGGCCGCGATCCGCCGTCTCGAGTGGCTCCGTCCCGTCGATTTCCAGGTCAGCGACCGGGCCACCATCCGCCGCTTCGCCCAGGCCTCCCTCGACCGGGAGATGTCCCCCGATCAATGGGCCGCCTACGAGGCCCTTCTCCAGCACTGCGGACTCCTCCCGGCCGGCGTGGATCTCCGAGATCTGGTGGTCCGGCTGTACGCCGAACAGGTGGCCGGCTACTACGAACCCGCACGAAAAACGTTCTATCTGGCCGATTGGTTGCCCCGCCTCATCCAGCGGGCGGTGGTCGCCCACGAGGCGACGCACGCCCTCCAGGACCAGCACTACGACCTGGTCGGCTGGATGGCGGAGGTGGCGCCCACCGAGGACGGCGCGCTCGCGCGGGCCGCGGTGATCGAAGGCGACGCCATGGTGGCCATGCTGGCCTACCTGCTGGGCCCGGTGGGCGCCGGCCCGGAGAACCTGCCCGACGTGGGCCGGCTGCTGGCCGGCCAGGCCGGCCAGGTGGGTCAGGGGTTTCCGACCTTCGCCGCCGCGCCGCCGGCTCTCCAGCGCCTGTTCCTCTTCCCGTACGTCGAGGGTTCGGCCTTCGTCCAGGCGGGCCTGCGCGAGGGCGGCTGGGCGGCCATCGACTCCCTCTACGCCGATCCTCCGGCGTCGACCGAGCAGATTCTTCATCCCGAGCGGTACTGGGACGCGCGCGACCCGCCCCGGTCGGCCGAGCTTCCCGCCGGAGTGCCCGGCGCGCCCTGGATCTCGGGGAGCTGGGGCGAGGTCGGGATCCAGATCATCCTGGCCGCCGCGCTCACCGACACGGCCGCCGTCCAAGACGCGGCCCGCGGCTGGGACGGCGACCGGTACGCCCTCTACCGAAGTGAGGGGGGCCCGCCGGCGTTCGCGTGGACGCTCCTGTGGGACACCCCCCGGGACGCCGAGCGGTTCGCACGGGCGTACTCCCAGGCGGCCGTCCGGCGATTCCCCGGTCCGGCCCACATGACGACAGGCATCGGGCGGTTCGGGTTCGCGGCCGCCGGCCGGCGTCTCGACCTCCGGTGGAGCGGTGACCGGGTGGAGGTCCGTGAGAACCTGCCTTGACCCGACGCGGTCACGGGGCGAGGCTTTGGGCCGCCCATGAACACCGTCCCCCGTCTGCTGGCCGTCGTGGCCGCCCTGTCGCTCCTCGCCTCCGCGGCCCGCGCGCAGGAGCCGACCGCGGCGGACAGCGTGCCGCTCTCGCTGGGCCGCGCCCTCGACCTGGGGCGCAAGGCGAACCCGAGCGTCCGCCAGGCCGGCTACCAGCGGTCCGCCGCCGGCGCCGGCCTCTGGGAGGCGTACGGCAAGCTGCTCCCCCAGGTCTCCCTCCAGGGGAACGCGCAGCGCTTCGGGGAGGGCACGTTCACCTTCCTGGGGGGCGAGTTCGAGACCCCGGTCAGCTACGCGACCAGCTATCAGTGGGACTTCACCCACTCCCTCCTGGACGCGGGCCGCGATCTGTTCCGGATCCGGGCCGCCCGAGCGGACGCGCGGGAAGCGGTGGCTTCGTACGACCTCGAGTGGCTGAACATCCGGGCAGACATCGAGTCGCGATACCTGGAAGCGCGCCGGGAGCAGGCCCTGGTGATCCAGGCCGAGCGGGAGGTGGAGCGGCTCGGCGAGCACCTCCGCCTCGCCCAAGCCCGCTACGACGCGGGCGAGGTCACCCGGTCCGACGTCCTGGAGGCGCGGCTGGCGCTCGGTCAAGGCGAGGTGGACCTGCTCCAGGCCCGGCAGCGCCGCGAGGAAGCCGTGCTCGCACTCCGGCGTCTGCTCGGCGGCGAGCTGGAGAGCGGGCCGGTCCGGCTGACCAGCGACTTCCGGGTCTTCGATCCGCCGTTCGACACCGAGACCCTTCTGGCGCGGGCCTACGAGGCGCACCCGTCCCTGCGCGAGATCGCCGCCCAGGAAGAGAGCGACGCGGCCGGGCTGTGGATCGCACGTTCGGCCTATCTGCCGACCCTCCAGTTCCAGTACGGCCTGACCCGATCGGTGGTCGACTCGACGGACTTCCGTTTCTCCGATTTCGACAAGCGCGACTTCTACGCGCTCTCGCTGTCATGGCAGCTCTTCGACGGCTTCAGCCGCCACCACGAGGCGAGCCGGGCGAACGCGGCCCTCCTTTCGGCGCGGGCCGAGCGCGATCGCCGGCGACTCGAGGTGGAGGAGGGAGTGCGGGTCGCCGATTCGCGGCTCAGGACGGCTCAAGCGGCCTACCGCACGAACGCCACCAATGTCGAGCTCGCGACCGAGGACCTGCGTCTCGGCGAGGGACGCTACGAGACGGGCGCCGGCTCGTTCGTCGATCTCCTCGACGCGCGCGTCCGGGCGTCCCAGGCCGAGACCGAGCTGATCGGCGCCGCCTACGACTTCTATCAGGCGCTCGTCGAGCTCGAGCGGGCGTCGGGCCTGGATCTCTTCCCGGAAGAGGCGCTGCCATGAGGGGTCGCAGGAAATGGCTGATCGCGGGCGCGGCGGCGCTCGTTCTCGCCCTGATCGTGGTGAGCATCGTCAGGAGCCGCGAGCGGGGCGTCAAGGTCGAGGTCGAAACGGTGGACGCGCGGGACCTGACCGCGGTCGTCACCGCGAGCGGCACGGTCGAGCCCAAGAGCTCGGTGAGCATCAGCGCCACGACGAGCGGCGAGGTCGTCCGGGTGGGGGTCGTCGAGGGACAGCGGGTGGCCCGGGGCGACTTCCTGCTCCAGCTCGACCCGGTCAGCGTGCAGGCGGGAGCGAGCGGCCAGGCCGCCGCGGTCCAGGCCGCGCGGGCCGAGCTGGCGGCCGCCGAGGCCCGGGTGGCGTTCGCCCGTCAGGAGTACGAGCGGACACGCCGCCTGGCCGAGGGAGAGCTCGTCCCACGGGCCGAGCTGGAGTCCGCCCAGGCCGAGCTTCGCTCCCGCGAGGCCGACGTCCGGGCCGCACGGAGCCGGGTCCAGCAGGCGGGGGCCTCCCTGACGAGCGCGCGGCACGACGTGAGCCGCGTCACGTTCACGAGCCCCATCGACGGGGTGGTCACGAAGATCAACGTCGAGGAAGGCGAGGTCGCCCTGATCGGCACCATGAACCAGCCCGGGACCGTGCTGATGACCGTCGCCGACCTCGGCGTCATGGAGGCGACCATCGACGTGGACGAGACCGACGTCGTGGCCCTCGAGCCCGGCCAGCCGGCGACGGTGACGATCGACGCCTTCCCGGACACGACGTTCAGCGGGCGGGTCTCCGAGGTCGGAACGAGCCCGAAGATCGTCCCCACCGCGACCGGCCCGGACCAGGAGGCGGCCACCGACTTCGAGGTCGTGATCACGCTGGACGCCACCTTGCCCGCGCCTCGCTCCGGTCTCTCGTGCTCGGCCGAGATCCGGACCGCGCATCGCGAGAACGTCCTCACGATCCCGATCCAGTCGCTGGTCGTCCGGTCGGTGGCCGACGACGCCGCCGCCGAGGGGGTGGTCGAGAAGGAGGGCGTCTTCGTCGTCCGTGACGGAACGGCTCGCTTCGTCCCCGTGCGGGTCGGGATCACGGGCGAGCGCTATTTCGAGGTCGTGAGCGGGCTCGAGGCGGGGGACCAGGTCGTGAGCGGGAGCTACCAGGCGCTCCGTGACCTCACCGACGGCGCCACCGTCGAGATCGAGGAGCGGGACGACGAGGAGACTCCCTCGTGAGCGACGAGACCGGCCGGGCGCTGATCGAAATCCGTAACCTGACCAAGGTGTACGTCATGGGAAGCGAGGAGATCCGCGCCCTGGACGGGGTCGACCTCGACATCCGGAAGAACGAGTACGTGGCCGTGATGGGGCCCTCGGGCTCCGGGAAGTCGACCCTCATGAACCTGGTCGGGTGTCTGGACACCCCGACCTCCGGCGACTATTGGCTGAACGGGCGGCGGGTCAGCCAGCTCGACGACGACGAGCTGGCGCACGTGCGAAACCGCGAGATCGGGTTCGTGTTCCAGACCTTCAACCTGCTGCCCAGGGCCAGCGCGCTTCACAACGTCGAACTGCCGCTGGTCTATGCGGGTATCTCCTCCGAGGAGCGGACCGAGATGGCGCACGCCGCGCTGCGCTCCGTCGATCTGGAGGATCGGGCCACACACCGGCCCAACGAGCTCTCGGGGGGGCAGCGGCAGCGGGTGGCGATCGCTCGCGCTCTGGTCAACCGGCCGTCCATTCTCCTGGCGGACGAGCCGACCGGAAACCTCGACTCGAAGACCAGCGCCGAGATCATGGAGGTCTTCGACCGACTTCACGGAGACGGGAACACGATCATCGTCGTCACGCACGAGATCGACATCGCCGCCCACGCGCAGCGGGAGGTCCATCTGCTCGACGGCAGGATCGAGCAGGACGCCGTACGGGTCACTGCGTGAGCCGGACATGGAGGGAGGGCGCGGCCATGCCGTCGGCAGGCCGCGCCCCTCTTGGGAGGACCCCCGGGCGCCTCGCGACGGGTTTTCGCGGGGACCCGGTTTGCGTGGTGAGCGTACGGCACGGCGCGTACCATGCGGGGCGGTTTTCCCATCCCCCACCGAAAGCGTGACGGCCGGCTTCCACGGAGCGCGGAACGACGGGTCTGTGCGCGTGGCAAGCCGCTTCCGCGCCCACGGATCGCCCGGGCTCGCCGAACCGGCCTGAAGTCGGACGGCGCCGTCTGCGCCCGAGGCGGGGCAGGCGTAGATTGCAAGGGCCATGGACACCTGGAAAGGACTCCCGTGCGGCGCCCGGGTCCTGGTCGCCATGAGCGGCGGGGTCGATTCGAGCGTCGCGGCGGCAACGCTGGTCGAGCGGGGCCTGGACGTCGTCGGCGTGACGATGAAGAACTTCTGCTACTCGGGGGTCCCCGAGGATCACGCCGCGACGGCCTGCTGCTCGCTCGAGGCCATCGAGGACGCCCGGCAGGTCGCGCGCGGGCTCGGGATCGTGCACCACGTCCTGGACTTCGAGGGGCCCTTCCGGGACGCCGTGATCGATCCGTTCGTGGCCGACTACGCGGCCGGGCGGACCCCGAACCCGTGCGTCCGGTGCAATCGTTTCGTCCGCTTTCCCCAGCTCTGGCGGAAGGCCCGGCTTCTGGGCGCGGTGGGTGTGGCGACGGGTCATTACGCGCGAGCGGTGGACGTGGGGAGGGGCCGGGTCGAGCTCCGCCGCCCCGTCGATCGCGCGAAGGACCAGACCTTCTATCTGTGGGGCCTGTCCCGCGCGCTCGTCGGGCGCGCGCTCTTCCCTATCGGCGAGCTCACGAAGGACCAGGTTCGGGACCGCGCCGCCGAGCTCGGCCTCGCGACGGCCGGGAAGCCCGAGAGCCAGGACATCTGCTTCGTCGCCGACGGCGACCTCAAGGGCTTCCTGGCCCGCGAGGCGGCCGTCCGTCCGGAACTGGCCGCAGCCGGGCGCTTCGCTCCCGGTCCGATCCGGGACCGCGACGGCCGCGACCTCGGGACCCACCCCGGGAGCGCCTACTTCACGATCGGGCAGCGGCGCGGCCTGGGGGTCGCCGCCGTGGAGCCGCTCTACGTGACCGGGATCGGCGGAGGCAACGAGGTCATCGTGGGGACGAAGGACGATCTCCTGGCGGCCGGACTGGCGACGGAGGACGTGAACTGGCTGGAGGAGCGGACCCACGGCTTCCGAGCGGCGGTCCAGATCCGCCATCGTGCCGAGGCCGCCCCGGCCTGGATCCGCCCCCGCCCCGGCCGGCGGGCCCTGGTCCGGTTCGACGAGCCCCAGCGCGCGGTCGCCCCCGGTCAGTCGGCGGTCTTTTATGACGGTGAGCGCCTCCTTGGCGGCGGAACGATCTGCGGTTCTTCGTCCCCATGATGCCCCCATGAGGGGCGCGCAGGCGGGCCCTATGGGGCCTTCATCTTGCAGCTACTCGCCCCGGCCATGAATCCCGCCCGCTCATTCCTGCCCGGTCTTCAGAACGGTGATGGGGGCTGGGGTGCCCTTCCCGGGGGCCCCAGCGCCACCGAGCCGACCGCGCTCGCGGCGATGGCGCTCCGGGATGCCGAGGACCCGGAGGCGGCCCGGTCCGGGGCCCGGGGACTGGACTGGCTTGGAAAGCGCCAGCGTGAGGACGGGTCGTGGCCCGCCACCGATCAGGTGCCGATGGGCAGCTGGATGACCTCGCTCGCCGTTCTGGCCCTGGCCGACTCGCCCCGCGATCGGACCCGGGCGGTCAAGGGAGCCGGGTGGCTGCTCGAGCGGGAGGGACGTCCGGTCCCGCTGGTGACGCGTCTCTTCTTCCTTGTCTTCCCGAGGTACGACGTCATCGACCTGGACCTCGAGCTGAAGGGGTGGCCCTGGTACGAGGACACCTTCGGCTGGGTCGAACCGACCGCCTGCGCGCTGATCGCCCTCAAGAAGCTGCGCGGCGATCTCCCCGGGCGATCCACGCGTTCCAGGATCGAGGAGGGCGAGCGGCTCCTCCTCGACCGGATATGCGGGGGCGGGGGCTGGAACTACGGCAACTCCCGCGTCTACGACGAAGAGCTCTGGCCCTACCCCGATACGACCGCGCTGGCACTACTCGCCCTCCAGGACCGCCCCGATCTGCCCGCGGTTCGCTCGAGCCTCGACGTCCTCGACCGTCTGGTCGCGCGAAACCGGTCGCTCCTGGCGACCTCCCTGGCGCTCCTTTGCGCGCGCGTCTACGGACGCTCGGTCGGGGCCCACTCCCGCCGGATCGTCGAGCACCTGGAAACAGATCCGCCGTGGGTCGACGTCCGGGCCCTGGCGCTGGCGGCTCTCGCATTGGGGGAGGATCCGACTCCTCTCGCTCTCGATCATGCTTGACCGACGGGACTTCCTCAGGGCATCCGCGGGGGCGGCCGTGCTCGTCGCCCTGCCGGGCTGCGGGCGAGACGAGGAGCGGTGGCAGCGAAGTGCCTTCGCGAAGCCGGCGACTTCCCGCACCGCCGTCCTCACGGTGGAGGGGTACGGGCGAGGCGTGGACGAGGCGGTCCGTCGCGGGGTCGAGCTGTTCGACCTTCCCGTCCGCGGTCGACGGGTCGTCCTCAAGCCCAACTTCGTGGAGTTCGACCCGGATGGGGTCATCAACACGCATCCGGCCGTCGTCGCCGCCGCGATCGAGACCTTCCGCAGCCTCGACGCCGACGTCGTCGTGGCCGAGGGCCCGGGGCACCGGCGCGACAACGAGTACCTGTTGACGGCGACCGGGATCGGGGACGTCCTGCGTGACACCGGTACACCCTTCGTGGATCTCAACAACGACGCCGTCCGACGGGTGCCGCTGCGAAGCAGCTACACGGGCATGGAGGCTCTCTACCTCCCGGAGACGGTGATGAGCGCGGACCTGTTCGTCTCCCTCCCCAAGATGAAGACCCATCACTGGGCGGGCGTCACCCTGTCCATGAAGAATCTCTTCGGGATCGTTCCCGGGTCCATCTATGGCTGGCCGAAGAACCTGCTCCACTGGGCCGGGATCCGGGAGAGCATCCTCGACATCAACGCCGCGCTCCCGATGCGGCGCTTCAACATCGTCGACGGGATCGTGGGCATGGAGGGGAACGGCCCGATCCAGGGGGAAGCGGTCCCCAGCGGTGTTCTCGTCTTCGGCGAGGACCCGGTGGCCGTGGACGCGACCGCCGCCCGGCTCATGGACGTCGATCCGCGGAAGGTCTCCTACCTGGAGGAGGCGGGCCGCTTCCTCGGCAATCTCGAGACCGAGCGCATCGTCGCGATCGGAGAGGATCCCGACCGCCATCGCCGCGACTACCGGGTCGTCTCCAGGTTCACCGGAATCAAGGCGAATTCCCGGGCGACGGCCGGGTAGCGCATGCAGACTTCGTCCCTCGAGTCAGGACCGGAGCGCGGACTACGCAGACGGCCCACGCGTCGTGGGCTGGCGCGGGCGGCCCGCAAGATGCTGGGGCCGGTGGTCCTGGTGATGGGGCTCCTGGTCGTGTTCACGGTCTCGGGATGGGTGGTCCCTCCCTATCTCTTCCTCCTCGCCCTGGCGCTGCCCCTGATCGGAATCGCTCTCGTCGCCGGACGGCAAGGTCGCGTGATCTGGACGACCTACATCCTGGGCTTCGTCGCCTTCGCGTATCTGCGTGCCGTAGCCGACGGGACCCCCATCCCCGTTGCATACGATTACGTGATCGTCGCCGACCGATGGCTGGGCGGCGGGGTGGTTCCCAGCGTCGCGCTGCAAGCGCGCTTCTACGAGCTGGGGAGCCCCTCGGTCTGGGATTACTACACGCTGCTCACCCACTTCACGTACTTCTTCGTCCCACACCTGTTCGCGTTCGCGCTCTGGACCCACGAGCGCGCTCTCTTCCGTCGCTACGTGATCGCCGCCTTGGTCACGTACTACGCGGGGCTCGTGGCCTGCGTCCTGCTCCCGACGGCGCCGCCCTGGCTGGCCGGCCAGACGGGTGCCCTTCCTCACGTCTATAGGGTCGCCGAGGACGTGTACGCCGGCGCGAGCGTCGAGGCCTACGACTACGCCTATGCGGTGGCGGGGACGAACGCGGTCGCGGCGATGCCGTCTCTCCACCAGGCGATCGCGACCCTGATGGCCCTGGCGACCATGCGGATCCATCCGGTGGCCGCCCTGCTGGGATGGGCGTACGCGGCGACGATGGGCCTGGCCCTCGTCTACACGGGCGAGCACTACGTCGTCGACCTGCTCGCGGGAGTGGCGCTCGCGTGGGGGGTGTGGCGGGTGGTGAACCGGCTGATAGACCAACGACGCGGCAGTGCGCATAAAACCACCACCGGATTCAAACCCTACGGCCTTACCAGTGCCCCCTGATCGATCTTGTAAACGCCAAAGTCGGGCGATCCAATGGTCATCTCGGACTCCAGGAGGAGCGGTCTGACGCTTCTCAGGGCGAGGAACTGTCGCCACAGGAAGGTGTCTTCCAGCCCCACGTCCCTCCGCGTCAGCACCAGATGCTCGGCGGCACTGTCCGCCATGCGCTCGGCCATCCTTTCGGGGGGGCCAAATGGCTCCCGGTCCGGATCAGCTGAATAATGAAGAAGGGCGGGGTCCGGATGATAGGCCCGAAGCGCCTTCCGCCCCGTGTACATGTAGAGCATGGGGTCCTGTGTACCCATCAGGGTGGCGCCAGGCGGGGTCCTCTCCTCGAGCCACGACATCATCTGGCGGAAGTCCTGCCACCCTCTGGCACAAGGATCACCTAGACAACCTCTGCCCTTGTCCACGGCCTTTCGGGCGATCGTTCCGGAACCCCATCCCGCAACGAAAGCGGCGAGCGCGATCGCTGTCGTGACGATAGCCGTCCTCAATCCCGGCCGCGTCCACCGGTCCAGGACGGTGAGCCCCCCGACCGCGGCGTAGAGTAGCAGCAACGGATACACCGGAAGGAGAAAGCGAGCGGGCGGCCAAGCCCAAAGGAGGAGCGTACCGACATACGTCGCCGCGAACAGATGGACGACACCGGGGCCCCGCCGGGCGCACGCCAGGAATCCGATCGCGATCAGCATTCCGATAACCACCAGGAGTGGCCATATCATGCCCGAGGTGAAGCCGATCAGTCGTCCCGGTTCGACGAGCAGAAAAAGGGCATTCCAGCTGACGATGGTCAACTTCTGTGCAACGGGGAAGCCGAACAGAACGTTCCAGTCTTTGTAGTTCGAGCTCGTATAGTAGGCATACAGCTCCGGGACGCCCGCTTGGCTCCACGTCCAGAGGAGCCATGGAAGCGCAAGTACACCCGAGAGGCTTCCGAACAGGACCGCGGCTCGGAATCTCTTCTTGATCGCAAGACCCACGATTCCTGCCACGATGAGAGTGAAACCCAGCGTTCGCGTATGATAGGCCGCTGCGCAGAGCAGTGAGGCCCAGACAAGGCGGGGACCAGTGGGCGACTCGCGCTCGCAGCGTGTGAGCATCCAGACGCCGCCCCAGGCGAACGCGGCAAAGAGCGTCTCAGCGAGCAGGATTGTCGAAAAGAAGACGATCGACGGAGAGGCCGCTGTCAGAAGGGTTATTCCTCGGGCGAGCGTCGGGCGACCGGTCTGGTAGGCAAGAAATCGATTGACCAGCCACAGCCAGACGATTGCGGCGGCAAGGGGTAGCAGCTTGAGATAGAGTACATTGGCTGGGAAGGGCGGAGAGATTCTCCATATCATCGATAGCCCCAGAGGGAAGAGGACCGGATATTTGGTTTGCGGGATTTCGTCTGGCAGGCTGATAAGTCTGTACCCGTGTCCCTCGGCCAGAGCTTTCGCCATGACGACGTAGATCCCATCGTCATGGTAGAGGCCCATAGCCGGGGCATGGAGGGTCACGCCATAGACCACGACCAGGGCCGCGCCCCCCGCGACCGGAACCAACCATCTCGCAGCCATCTTCGATCCCTCTTGGGAGACGATGGAATGGAACCTGCTGTACCGCCCGTCCGGCCGGCAGATTCCCAGAGCACCCGGCTTTGATTCTCCGGACGATGATATTTTAAGATATTTGAATACTAAGGATCATGACCTCCCGAGCGCCTGATCGACCAAGAGCCGCGACGTCGCTGTCCGTGCTGGTGCCGGTCTACAACGAGGAGCACCTGGTGGCCGCCTCTCTCGGACGGTTGCGCCGCCTCGAGGAGAGTCCG
>DATEDS010000006.1:0-5732 GCA_035281565.1 Gemmatimonadota bacterium | reverse complement strand
GATCACCTCCAGGACATCATCGGTCGCTCCCTCGACTTCGGCCAGCGGCATGATGTCGCGGAGCTGCTCGACCTCGTCGGCGCCCAGCGCCCGCACCTCCGATTGCACCTGCGACCCGAACGCGGCGTAGAACGCCTCGGTCTCCTGATCGACCCCGGCCTCCGAACGGGCGCCGGCGCAGGCGACCGGGAGGCTCGGCGCGAGAAGCAGGATCGCGAATCGTGAGCGGCGTGTCACGACCGCACGTTAATCGCGGACGCCGTTTGCGTAAACCTCGATCCCCAGCGTACCGTTCACCTAGTGGGCCCAAGCATGCGCTCCCTTTCAGCCCTCGCGATCCTGATCCCGCTCGCGACCTCCCCGCTCGCCGGACAGACCATCCTCGGCACGATCGTGGAGGAAGGATCGTCTCATCCCGTGGCCGGGGGGTTCGTCGTCCTCCTCGGGGCGGACGGAACCCAGCGCGCCGCCACGCTCTCGGACGGTCAGGGCCGGTTCCAGCTCGTGGCTCCCGGGCCGGGAGAATACGGGCTGGGGGTGGACCGGATCGGCTATCTGAGCGTCCGGACGCCGGTCTTTCAGCTGCCCGCGGGACGGACGATCGAGTACCGGCTTGCTGTCCGGGTCGAGCCGGTCGAGCTGGCGGGGATCGACGTCGAGGTCGACTCCGAATGTCATGTCCGGCCCGGCGAGGAGCTCGCCTCCGCCCGCGTCTGGGAGGAGGCGCGCAAGGCCCTGAACGCGACCGCCTGGACCCAGGGAAAGGGGCTCCTGCGGTACGAGGTGCGTTCGACCGAGAGACAGCTCGATCCGTGGACGCAAAAGGTCGAAGGCGAACAGACGCGCACGCTGCGCGGGGTGAGCCGCGGAAGCCCCTACGTCGCCCTCGAGGTGAGCCGGCTGGCGGAGGGCGGGTTTGCCCATCTGGACGGCGAGACCCAGGTCTACTACGCGCCCGACGCGACGACGCTCCTTTCCGACTGGTTCCTCGATCACCATTGCTTCCGACTGGTTCCGTCGAGCGAGGCCCAGCCCGGGCTGGTGGGCCTGGCGTTCGAGCCGGCCGCGGAGGGAAAGCTGGTCGACCTAAGGGGGACGCTCTGGCTCGACGAGCGCACCGCCGAGCTGTCCCACCTCGACTTCGACTATACCGGCCTGCCAGCATCGATGGGGCGTGTCGAGGCGGGCGGGCGGGTCGATTTCGACCGCCTGCCCACCGGCGAGTGGATCGTGCCCAGATGGCGGATACGTATGCCGGTCGTCCGTTGGGCCGCGCCGGATCTCTACGACCATCTCACCATGGATGCCGCGAGGCGCGGTGCGGTCCTGCTCGCCTTCGAGGAGGACATCGGGGAGGTCATCGACGTGGTCCCGGTGGGTTCGGACGACGCGAGCGCTTCGCCCCGCCACGTTCCATCCGAGCCCCTGCCGTTCGAACCGCCCCCCGCCCCGGTCGCGCGGGCGCTCCCGGAGGATCCCATCCCCGCAGAGCCGATCGACGTGGTCCTTGAAGAGGCGGAGGCCAGATCACGGGGCGAGAGCCGCTACGTGATCACGGCCGAGGACATCCCCGAGACGCCGATGCCGCTGGGACGGATCCTCGAGCGCCGGATCCCCGGGCTCCGCCACTCCATCCAGGGAAGCTGCCCGACGCTGCGGACACGGAACGGGGTCGTGCGGCTGGTTGTCCTGGATGGACAGCGGATCTACGACACGTGCATCCTCTCGCTCGTCCAGCCCCAGGACGTGGAACGAATCGAGTTCCTGCCCAGCATGGCGGCGTCGATCGAATACGGCGAGGTGAGGGGCGGGGGCGTCCTGGTCATCACGACCCGTCGGGGAGGGGGATAGGGGCTCGGCTCGCGGGCGGGGTCGGGAGGGGGTCTCCCGAGGCGAAATCGGCACACGTCCGAGGAGCGGGTCGCATCGATCCCTCTGGAGGCGACAAACTCACGAGATCCGCAACTTGACGCCTCGGGAGACCCCCTCCCGACTCCGCCCCCGAAACGCCTACGCCACCCCCCGTCTCGCCAGCGCCTTCTCGATCCGGGGCGCCAGCTCCCCGCTCTGCTGAAGCTCCCGCGTGATGTCCGACCCACCGATGAACTCTCCGGCCACGTACACCTGGGGAATGGTAGGCCAGTCGCTGTATTCCTTGACGGCCTCCCACAGCTCGGGATCGGTCAACACGTCCACCGAATGGATCCGGCCCTCGGCGCCGGCACGCCGCAGGGCGTCGACCGCGGCCGCGCTGAAGCCACAGCGCGGGAACATCTCCGTACCCTTCATGTAGATCAGGACCGGATGCTCCCGGATCTCGCGCTCGATTCGGTCCTTCACGTCGGGTCGCATCGCGTCACTCCTCTGTTGTGGCAAGGGTTCGATATTGCTCGGGTGTCCAGGTCTTGACCGACAGCGCATGGACGGTGTCGTCGTCGAGCCAGCCGCGGATCGGTGCGTAAACCATGCGGTGCCGCTCGACAGGCGAGCGGCCCTCGAAGGCGGACGAGACCACCCGCGCCTCGAGGTGATTGTCGGTGCCCGTCAGGTCGACGACCTCGACCCGGGCATCCGGGATCTCCCGACGGATTCGCTCGGCGACCCGCTCACGGATGGTGTGACCGCCGGTCACGAGAACAAGGTAGCGCGCCCGGCGTCCGCCTCCCAACGTATTGACGCAGTGAGGGTTGGCGCGTATCTTCGGGATTCTTTCCAACCGCCCTGTCCGTCCCACGCGGGGACGGACCGCCCGAGACCGAAGGGAGACCGCGTGGCCCGACTCTACGAGACCGTAATCATCCTCGACTCCTCCCTGGACGAGAGCCAGGTCGAGGAGAAGCTCGCGCGCCTCACGCGCGCGATCGACGGCGGCCAGGACGGCGCCGTTTCCGTCACCCATTGGGGCAAACGCAAGCTGGCGTATCCGATCGGCCGGAAGGAGCAGGGTCTGTACGTGATCCTGCGTTACGAGACCGAGCCCGAGCGCCTTACAGAGTTGGAGCGCCTCGCCCGCATCGACGAGCAGGTCCTCCGGCACCTGACGGTGGTGGACCCCGTCGAGCCCGCCGAGCCCGCGATCCACCGGGAGGACGACGACAAGGACGAGGAGGAGTAGACCATGCCTCGACGGAAGCCCTGCCATTTCTGCGAGACCAAGGTTCCGATCGATTACAAGGACGAGAACCTGATCCGCCGTTTCACCAGCGACCGGGGCAAGATCCTGCCGCGCCGGGTGTCGGGCACGTGCGCCGCGCACCAGCGTGTGCTGTCGAAGGCGATCAAGCGCGCCCGCCACATCGCGCTGGTCGCGTACCTTCCCGACCACGCCCTGTAGGACGATTCGATGGCCAAGACGACCGAAGTCATCCTGAGGGCCGAGGTCGAGCACCTCGGCCGACCGGGCGACGTGGTCGACGTCGCGCCCGGCTATGCGCGCAACTTCCTCGTCCCCCACGGCCTGGCCTACGTGGCCACCGAGGCCAACAAGCACCGTGTGGCCCAGGAAAGGAAGAAGTACGAGGAGCGGCTCCAGCAGCAGAAGGTCCAGGCCGAGACGCTGGCACACGCACTCGCCACCGTGGAGCTGACGTTCGTGGAGATGGCCGGTGACGAGGACCAGCTGTACGGCTCGGTCTCGATCGCCGACATCGCCGATCGGCTCGTGGAACAGGGCTTCGATGTGTCGCGGCAGCAGGTGAAGCTCGACCCGCCCATCAAGACCCTCGGCGAGTTCGAAGTTCCCATCCGCCTCCATCCGGAGGTGTCGGTCCCGATCCGGGTCCGCGTGGAGAGGGAGACGGCTTGACGCGGCACCGGCGCCGCGCCCGGTCGGGCGGTGCCGAGATCCGAGCCCTGGCGGAGGCCGCGGCCCGCGAGGCGGCCGACCGTCGGGGCCAGGAGGTCGTCCTCCTGGACCTCCGCGGGCTAACCTCGGCCACCGACTACTTCGTCATCGTCAGCGGCGAGAGCGACGTCCAGGTGCGGGCCATCGCGGCCCGTGTCGAGGAGCGTCTCGAACGCGAGGACGTGCGCCCGTGGCACGTCGAGGGGGTGCGGAACGCCCGCTGGGTGCTGCTCGACTACGTGGACTTCGTCGTCCACGTCTTCCATCACGCGGCCCGCCGCTACTATGAGCTGGAACGGCTCTGGGGGGACGCCCCGATCGAGTCCTTTCCCGACGAACCCGCGCCGGACGGGGAGGACCTCCCGGAGGCCGTCGGCGACCGGGATTAAGCCCCTCCCCCTCCGGCGTTGTTCACAGTGTGATTGACCGCCCGCCAGGGGCGGTGTACGATTTGGTTTCCGACGCCCCTCCGGCCGCGGCGTGAGGCGCGGAGCGACCGATCCGGCCGTGAAAGGAGAGCACCCACGCCCCGCTCCCATCATCATCTCTGCGGCCTTCTGGCGCTGGTGGCCCTGCTCGTCGCGCCGGTGGAGGCCCGGGCCCAGTTCGGCAAGAACAAAGTCCAGTACAAGGATTTCGACTTCCGTGTGCTCCAGACCGAGCATTTCGACATTCACTACTATCCCGAGGCCGAGGCGGCCGTGCTCGACGCGGCGCGGATGGCCGAGCGCGCGTACACGCGTCTGTCCAAGGTCTTCCGGCACGACTGGGAGGAGAGAAAGCCGCTCGTCCTCTACGCGTCCCAATCGGACTTCCAGCAGACCAACATCTTCCACTTCCAGATCTCCGAGGGAACGGCGGGCATCACGGAAGGGCTCCGTAATCGGATCGTCCTCTTCTTCCCGAGCGCGTATCCCGAGTTCGAGCACACGCTGACCCACGAGCTCGTTCACGCATTCCAGTTCGACATCCTGCGTCGAGGCGCCCTGTCGCAGGGCAGCAATCCGTTCGCGTTCCGCATGCCGTTGTGGTTCGCCGAGGGAATGGCCGAGTACCTGTCCACCGGAGAAATCGATCCGCTGACGGCGATGTGGCTCCGGGACGGATCGATGTCCGGCTATCTCACCTCGATCGATCAGCTTTCGCGGGTCCAGGACATCCGTGTCTATCGCTTCGGCCAGGCCCTGTGGTACTACATCGGCACCAAGTACGGGGACGAGAAGGTCGGCGAGATCATGCAGAAGGCGCCCCTGATCGGGGTCCGCGAGGCCATCCAGTCGTCGCTGAACGTGTCGCTCGACAAGCTGTCCGAGGATTGGCTGGACGCGGTGCGGCAGACCTACCTCCCACAGATCGTCGCCCATCCTCCGGCCAAGGATTTCGCGGCCCGGCTCTCGGACCATGTCAAGGCCGGGTCGGCGATCAACGTCGGTCCGACGCTGAGCCCCGACGGCTCCAGGATGGCGTTCGTCTCCGACCGCGACTTCTTCAACGATATCTATGTCGCCGACGCCGTCGACGGAAAGCACGCGGACAAGGTCATCAAAGGCGAGCGTTCCGAGACCTTCGAGAGCCTGCGGTTCCTGCGCGTAGGGATGTCCTTCTCCCCCGACGGCCGCTACCTGGCCTTCTCGAGCAAGGCCGGAGAACGGGATGCCCTGTACATCATGGACGTGGAGGACGAAGACATCGTCGACGCCCATCGGTTCGATCTGGACGGAATCGAGACGCCGTCCTGGTCTCCCGACGGCGGGCGACTGGTCTTCACCGGCCAGAAGGGTGGGACCAGCGATCTCTACGTCGTCAATCGCGACGGCACGGGTCTCGAACGCCTGACCAACGACCGTTACGCCCAGCGCGATCCGACCTGGTCTCCTGACGGGAGGCG
>DATEDS010000005.1:0-8412 GCA_035281565.1 Gemmatimonadota bacterium | reverse complement strand
CCTCCTTCTTGCGCCCGTGGAGCGCGATCTCCTCCCACTTGCGGGCGTGGGCCGCGCCGGCCTTGTTCTGCTGGTACGCGAACTCGTCGCCGTTGTAGTGGTTGACCGCCATGTTGGTCGAGGTCAGGTGGACCGGCGTCTTCACGATCTGGGTGAAGTTGGTCCGCTCGACCTTCACCGTCGAGACGGCCTGCGGGCTGTTGTCGCCCTCGGTCTCGGCCGTCGACAGGTTCAGGATGTAGGCGTTGTCGGCCGCGATGGCGGCGGTGCCAATGTAGCCGCGGGTCACGGTCAGGGTGTTGCCGGCGATGCCGGTGACCCGCATGACCTCGTTGGTCGAGACGATCTTGACCAGGTTCCCGACCTGGAAGTAGGCGCCGTTGTCGACGTCCACGGCAGTCTCGACGGCGTCCAGGTCCTCGGCCAGCTGGTCCCAGTAGGGGACCGGCTCGTCCTCCATCCAGCGGACGGTGGTGGCCTTGGCCTTCTTGGAGCCGAGCCGCTTGGTGAAGAAGTTCATCATGGGGGCGCCCGGCGGGTCATAGCCGAACACCTCGGTCCCCATGTCGACTTCGAGCTGCGCGGCCAGAACCTCGTTCGTCGCCAGCTGTCCGGCGCGAAGAGTGGGTGGCATAGGTATTCCTCCGGTTGCGAGAGTGACGTACCGCTCGCGTCCGGCCTTGTCCCGGGCCTACCGCCCCGACCTGCTGAGAGGCCCTCCGGCTTGTCTCTCAGGGCGCCCTCGGGAGGGCGTTCCGCTCAATGGGCTGTTCATAGCACACGGGGGAGACGGAGTAACCCGCCTCCCCCGTGGCCCCCGCCGGAGATCGGAGGGGGGCGGGCTGCTAGATCCCGTCCTCGATGCGAGGCGTGGCGCCACGGATGCGCTCGCGGATGATGGCCGCGGCGTCCACCGTCGCGCGCTGTCCGACCGATCCCTGGTCGATCGTCTCCGCGCGGGCGGCGCGGGCGCGCTCATGGGCGGTGCGGGCGTCGCGGTCGGCCTTGACCATCGCGTAGGCGCGGCGCATCCCGCGTGAGCCCTGGTACTCGTCCGGCTCGCGCTGCATGAGCGCCAACACGTCCGTGGAGAGCTCGCGGAAGTCCGGGTAGGTGTCCTCCATCTGGGCCACCGTCTCGCGGAGCTCGGCCTCCTGGGTCTTCATGGCGACCGGGGCGACGTACTGCTGGGCCCGGGCGTCGGCGATGGCGGGGAAGACCTGCGTGGTCAGGTAGCCGAGGGCGTCCTTGAACGAGATCTCGCCGGCCTCCCAGAGCTCGCCGAGCTGCTCGATCTGGAAGGGGTCCCCCTGGTTCTGCTGGGGCGTGCCACCGATGGCCTGGCGACCCTGGTCGAGCAGGCGGGCGATCTCCTGCTTCTCGCGCGCTTCCTGATCGGCCCGGGACCGCTCGCGCCCGAGGGACGACTCGGCCTCGCGGTAGCTCTTGGCCATGTCGGCGAGCGACTTCCAGCCCTTGGCCTCCACGAGCGCCTTGGTCTCCTCGTCCAACCCGGACTTCCAGTCGGCCGTGGCGGGCGGCGGCGCAGTGGTGGCGTTGGAGGGGAGGAGCCCGTCCTCGCCCTCTCCGGGTCGCAGCGGCGGATCGACCTCGGGCTCCTCCAGGTCGTCGCGCTCGAGGTCGGTGTCCTGCTGCTGAGTGCTCATGCCTCGCGGTTCTCCTTGGAGAGGATGGCTTCGATCTCCCGCGCCGGCCAGTCCATGAGGCGGGAGATGGTGTGGTAGATCAGCGCCGCGTCGGCGCGCTTGCGATCGTCGATCGTCTCGGAGTGAAGGGCCTTCTGACCAGCCGACGCCATGCGGCGCGCAGCCTCGTCAGAGAACGCCTTCCACCCTTCATGACGCTGCAGTGACTCGAGGTTGAGGCGTAGCTGCTCCTCGCGTTCCGAGACGCTCACTCGTCGAAGACTTCCCACACCCGCGTGTCCGCCGGCGATGACTGGTTCGCCGTGGCCGCGATGGCGTAGAGGTCCTCGGGGATGGTGCTGTTGGGGAAGTCCCGGCTGGCGCCGGCGGCGATCGGGAACCCGGTCGCGGTGGTCACACCGGACGCGCCGATGTAGATGGCGTTCGGGCCGGCGTTGGCGATGAGGACGGAGCTTCGATGTCGGCTCGCCGAGAGCAGCAGCGTCGCGGTGGTCTGGACCGCGACGGCCCGGGATGCGAGTCGGGATGCCACTGGGCCTCCTTAGAGCGGGGTCGGGGTCGCTGCGGAGTCTGCCGGGAAGAGGCCCTGGCCCTGAGGCGCGTTGGACTCGACCGGCTCCGGCGGGCCGTCCGGGACCTCGCCGGGCTCGGCCACGTTCTCGACCTGCACCGGGAGCTGGCCCTGGATGAGCACCTTCTCGGGCTCGAGGCCGTGAGACTGGGCGAGCATCCGGGCGACCTCGGGCCAGTTGACCATCGGCATGATCATGGGGTGGCTCGCGTCCTGGATAAAGGCGCGGGTCTTCTGCGCCTGCTCGAGCTGGTGCGGCGGGGCCATCGAGGAGGCGTCGACCTCGATGTCGTAGTCCAGGCCCGGCGCGTTGACCTCGACGCCGACCGACGCGAAGCCCTCGCCGATGAGGTCCAAGCCCTTGGCACCCGGCAGCTGTTGGAAGCCGCGGTCCACCGGGACGTCCACCGGACTCATCGAGATCGATCGGTCCATGTAGTGGTAGATCTCGGCCACCCGGCGGAAGCCGATCTGGATGAGCTTGAGCTTCATCCGGTACCGCTGGTTGGACTCCTCCCGGATGATCGACATGCCGGTCGCGGTGGAGTTATCGAGGCCGAAGGAGGTCGGCTGACCGGCCGAGATGTCCGAGACGCCGGAGACCATTTGGGCCTCCGAGCGGACGTTCTCGTAGATGCGCTCGAAGTCCCCCGAGAGTTGGCCGGGCGGGAACATGCGCACCGCGTCCATCGGGTCGCCGTCGACCTCGAAGGACCCGTTGGGCTCCTCGAAGGCGCGGCGCACGTCCTCGGGGCGGACCAGGTTGCGGTTGATGCCCTTGGGCTGGTGAATGTTCCCGGTCGCCTGGTCGATCGCGGCGTTGCGGAAGGTGGAGGCCTCGTGCTGGTGGTCCTCCAGCATCTCGGCGTCGGAGATCGAGTAGGGCAGGAACAGGTCCGGCGTGTTCTGCAGGACCGCGAACGGCCGGCAGGCGTGGCCGTGGCCGTCGGTCAACTGGGGCTCGCGCTCAAGCCGGAGCAGGAGCGGCGAGTCGTCGCCCGCGATCCAGACGCGGGACCCGTCCCGGTAGTGCCCCTCGAGGATGGCGATCTGGCCGTCCATGTTGCCCCACTGGGTGGTGCCGAGACCGCTCGCCTCGCGGCGCTCGATGTAGAGCGGGTCCTCAGCCTCGCGGTAGGCCGACCCGTAGGCCAGGTCCTCGAGGGCTTGGCGGTCGTACAGTCGCGGCAGCGAGTTGCCCCGCTGGTCCTTGCGCTCGCCGTCCATCTTGGAGAGCTGCTGCAGGTCGCGCTTGGTGTGCCAGGTCCGGTGCCAGATGACCTCGGACTCGTGCCACATGCGAGCGTCGGGACTGAGGTACCAGTCGAACCAGTCGATCGCGATGAGCCGCGGGCCGCCGATGCGCCGGCTCCACGCCATCTTGAGCGGGCCGTCGCCGAGGACCAGGAACTGCTTGATCCCGAGCAGCAGGTGCTCCTCGGCCGCGCCGCGGTTGAGCTGGCGCTGGATCCGCAACTGCTTGGCCTGCGCGTAGGCGACCGACTGCGTGTTGCGCGGGTTGACCGTCAGCGTCGGCGGCTGGACCCCCACGCGGGGGAGGATCGTCTCGGTGATCCAGAAGACCAGCGGGACGGTGATCTTCGACCACCCGTGCGGGCCGGTGTCGTCCGGGTCCGTCCCGCCGGAGGGGAACACGTCCTCGCGCCAGCGCCGGTAGAGCTTGTAGTCGCGGAGCTTGCGCTGCTCGATGTCGCGCCGGGACTCGCGAGCGGCGCGCCAGTCCTCGCGTGCCATGTCGAGGACGTCCTGGTTGGAGAGGCCGTCGAAGATCACGTCAGTCGAGAATGATCCCGCCACCCGCCGGAGGGCGGGGTCGGCGGCGTGGGCGCGGGCGACGCGCAGGCTGAGGCGCGGCGTCGACGTAGATCCGGTCGTTCCCGTCGATGGTGACCGATCCGTAGCTCGATGGCGGCATCCGGGAGGGGTCGGGCCGGACCGCTGGCACCGCCTCGGGGGGCATGTCGGGCCCGGCGCCGGCGAGAACCTGGAACCCGCCGCCCGGAGCGGGAACGATCCGGTAGTCGGAGCCGAAGCGGTTGCGGATCGTCTGCTCGTTCGGGCGCATGAGCCCGTGCCAGAGGAGGCGATCGCGGATGAAGTCCGCCCCGATCATGGCTAGTAAGGCGCGCCCTGCGGCGCTGCCTGGCTCATGTCGGGGTTCTCCATCATCCCGCCGGGCTCGTCGAGCGTCTCGGGGGGAGCCTGCCCGAGCTGGGCGAGGATCGCCTGGATCATCGGCCCGACCTGGGACATGGAGATCTGCTGCTGCTGCTGGAACTGCTCCATCTGCTGAGCCACGAGCGCCTGGACCTGCTGGGCGTCCATGTCGGCCTGCTGGGCGATGACCTGCATCGCCAGCGACGCCAGAGCGCCGGGGTCAAGGCTCGGGAGGGCAGGACCGGCGGGAGCCCCGCCCGGAGGACCCATCGAGGGGTCCCCCGGAGGAGCAGCGACCTGACCCTGCATCGGGTCGATGGCCATGGATCAGTCCACGGCCTCGACGGTGAGGGCGCCGTCCTTGGCGGGCGAGGTCACCTTGACCTGGTGCAGGTCACGGAAGGTGCCGTCGGCGAGCGGGAGCGCCCGCGGACCGTCGAAGGTGACGACGTCGTCCTTGCCAGCCGCGTTGAGGGCCACGATGTCCGCGTCCGTGAGACGGGTGGCGCCGGTCGGCATGGAGCGAGGGAGGACGAGCTTGATGCTCTGCCCCTCGGAGACCGTCATGTTCGGGAGAAGCTGCTCGGTCGCCTTGTCCGAGAGCGCCCCGATCCGCTCGTGGACCGTGCGCGGGTGCTCCGCGCCGACCAGGATGCGCCCGGCCGGGTCCGTGTGGATGGTGGGCGTCTCGGCGGCCGTGAGGTCGCTCGCCTGAGTGGCCATCGTGGATCAGCCTCCTAGCTTGTGAGTCCTGACGTAGCGGAGTATGCGCGATGAGCGGTCGATGCGATAGGTCGCCCAGTGGCGCTGCTCGAGCGGCAGGTGCTTCTCCAGCCCCGAGGGGGACGCCGGGATGGTCACCTCGCTCGCGCTGTTCTTGTCGCGCAGCTGCCAGACTGGAATGCGGAAGAGGCGCCCGTCCTGGGGTCCTCCGACGCAGGGGAGGTAGATCTGGCGACGCACGTCACGCGGGTCCAGCCGAGCCGCGGCCTCGCGCTGCCCTTCGAGGAAGGCGTCCTCCTCCCCGATGATCTCCCTGCGGAAGCCCTTGTCGCCCACGACCCCTCCTAGTAGCCGGTCAACGACGATACCACCGGCCTCCGACGTGGCCTCGGGGCCGGCGGGGGCGGCGGCTGGGCTCGGACGGCGTTGGCCAGGACGGCGCAGCCGATGCCGAAGGCCACGACGTGGTCGTCATGGGCGCCCTCGGCGGCCTCGTAGCGACCGCCGGAAAGCGTCTCGCGCCAGATGAACCGCCGGGCCTCGAGCGGGAGGCGCACGTCGCGGATCCAGACGGTGCGCTCGCGGATGGCGGCCTGGGCGGCGCTCACCAACTGGTGCCGGGTCTTGGTGTCGGTGCGCCAGCCGAGCTCGGTGCGGGCCTTTCGCTCGCGGGTGTCGAAGACCTCGCGCTGGTAGAGGCGCGGGTAGCCGCGCTTTCCGGGTGCGCCGCGGACGATCGCCGTGACGGCGGCGCCGTGGTTGTTCGACTCCCACGCCAGGAGGGCCGGGCCGGCCGGGCCGGTGTAGATGAAGCCCGCGCGCATGAGCATCCGGGCGAACACGTCGGGCTCGGGCCTGCCCTTGTAGGCGGCGACCATGTCCCAGGACTCCAGGTCGAAGACGTAGGCCACCGAGAAGTCCGACCCGCCCTGACCGCCGCAGACGTCGGCCGAGATCAGGTAGTTGCGCCCCCGGACCGGCCATTCCCAGACCCACCAGCCTCCGTCGGGGACCGTGACGGCCTTGATCTTCTTGTCGACCGTCTGGAACTCGCCCTTCCAGCCCGGGTCCTCGCAGCACTCGCGGATGTCCTTGAGGTCGCGCAGGTCGAAGGCCGAGCGGCCCGAGGACAGGAACGCCTCCTCGGGGGTCATCGGGTACTCCTGCGGCCCGAGCTCCTTGAGCGTCGCCCGGGTGACCTCGACCCAAGCCTCGGTGCGCCCGGGACGGGCGGTGGCCTTGATGAAGATCGGCGTCCAGCCGTTCTCCGGGGCCTCTGCCCAGATCACCTCGAACGGATCGCCCTCGCCGTTGGCGGTGGAGACCAGCGCCACGGTTCCGGCGTCGGCGGCGGTCGGAAGCACGGCCGCCAGGCGCTCCTCGGTGTTCTCCCAGTGGGCGCCCTCGTCGAGCAGGAGCAGGTGCGCCGTCTCCGAGCGCCCGCCGGTGCCCGGGAGGCTGACGATCGCCGAGTCCCCCTCGGGGTGCTTGATCCCGAACCGCTCCGAGGAGTCCTCGCCCTTGGCGAAGGCGAGCTTCACCACGTTCGGCAGGGAGTCGTACATGCGCTTGACCCGACGGAGGATGAGCCGGGCCTCGCGCTCGCCCTTGGAGAGCACCAGACAGGTCCGCCCGGGGTGGGCCATGACGTACCAGAGCGCGTAGAGCGCGATCGCCCAGGTCATCCCGAGCTGGCGGGCTTTCAGGATGATCACCCGGCGCGCGACCCGGATCGCCTTCCAGAACTCGCGCTGGTGATCCCACGGATCGAACGGGCAGGGGCCGTCCGGGCCGTCGATGATCACCATCTGGGCCAGCGCCGCCGGGCTCGAGACCGCGATCTGCGCCGGCGACACCTCGGCCGTCGGCTTCGGGGTCGGGGCCTTCGGGCGCGGCGGCATGTGCCGCTAGGTTAGCGCCCGATCACCCGGGCCTTGGAGCCGACGAGGCGCACGCGGATGATCGCGCCCTTCTTGAACGCCCGGGGCGCCCGGATCTTGAGGGTCAGGCGGCGCTTGGTCGCCGGGATGACGCACTTGGCGGCCGGCTCCTGCACCGTCTGGGTCACGATCCGCTCCGGTCCGGGGACCGCGACCGGCACCGCGACCGTCAGGACCTTGGGCTCCTCCGGGATCCGGGCCTTGAACGCCAGCGGCTGCCAGTCGGGGGTCTCGCCGGGACCGACCAGGCGGACGTTGGACCCGTCGGCGTCCATGACGTTGACGGTGCCGTCCTCGGAGAAGGCGATCCGGCGTCCGTCCGGGGAGAACACCGGGTCGAAGGCCCTCGAGCGCGAGCGGTAGACCACCGTCCGCTCTCCCGAAAGGTCCATCACGTTGATGCCGAGGTCTGGATCGGGCGGGCAGCCGGCGTCGGCGCAGGGGTTGAAGGACGCCAACTCGTAGGTGAAGGCGAGACGCGAGCCGTCGGGCGACCAGGACGGACTCTCCCAGTCGACCGCGTCCTCCCGGTCGGGGGTGGCCTCGTCGTCCTTCCGGGGAGCGGCCCAGCGCAGCTCGCTCCCGGCCGGCGAGGTGCCCCCGATCGAGTCGGTGTCGTCGCCGACCTCCCAAAGGATCATCCCGTCGCGCGGTGACCAGTCCTCGGCGGTGCGGTACCAGTCGTCTCCGGTGATCGGCGCCGGGCTCGAGCCGTCGCGACCGGCCACGAACACCCGCCCGCCGTCGCCGTAGGCGATGCGCCTGCCGTCCGAGGAGAACTGCGGGCTCTGACCGGCGACCACCGGGGCGATCCCCGACCCGTCGGCGCTCATGCGCATGATCATCCCGTCGCGGCTGAACATGAGCTCGGAACCATCCGGGCTCCACTCGGGCTCGGCGTCGACCTGAGGACCGGCGGTCAACTGGCGGGCGGGTCCGCCATCCGGGCTCTGGACCCAGATGTCCCCGCCGCGGACGTAGGCGATGAGTCCGTCCTGGCCGGGGAAGGTGGCAAGCGCCGGCGCGGCGGTCGTGAGACTGGCGACGAGAGCCGCGAGGATGATGCGCTTCAAGGTTCCTCCAGTGGAATCCGTGGGCTGCGAGTGTGCGCCCGGGGATGGGGCGCCGTCCACCCGCCGTCGGTCTAGGTCTCCAGCGCCTCGGACAGCGCGGCGATGGCGGCGAGCGGGGTGTCGGCGGTGAAGGTGAAGTCGCCGTAGGCCGATGACCTCGCGCCCCACTTCGTGCCGTCATATCGAGGCTCCGGGAGATGCTCGACGTGCAGGTCCACACCGGCCTCCAGCACCCGCAGCAGGGGCGCGACCTCGGCCAG
>DATEDS010000004.1:0-2503 GCA_035281565.1 Gemmatimonadota bacterium | reverse complement strand
ACCGCCGGGTTGGCGGTCATCCGTAGTCTCCCCGCCGTGGCCGATCGGTGGACGCGCTCCTCGCTCTGCCCGGGATCCGCTGACTCCTCCGAGGCGGGTCCCGGGCCCTCCCGCCGGGGCCGGGCGTGAGCGACAACGGTGACCGGCGCCACGTCGAGCGCCGCGGGGACGGTCGGCAGCTGGCCGTGACCCTCCGCCACGTCCGGTACGTCCAGTGGGCCCTCTCGGCGATCGTGGCGATCCTCACCATCGTCCAGCTCGCCCAGCAGATCCGGGCCGGTCAGTGACCGGTGGTCTGGGCATGGTTGCTGACGCTGGGGCCGGTCAAGTCGCTCCGGGAGCGCTTCGACGAGCGGACCACCAAGGCGAAGCAGAAGGCCGCCCGGGAGGGCCAGCTGTACGACGCCTACCCAGAGCGCGAATACAACCCGGTCCAGGTCCTCTTCATCCGGCAGGGGCGGTTCTTCGAGCGGGTCGATCTCGATGGGGAGTCGGTCGATGCGCGGGACTGGCTGGCCCACGACTGGCTGCGCAAGGTCCTCGCCAACCGCGTCCAGATCGCCAGCCAGACCCTGAAGGAGCGGGTCCGGGCGGACCACGCCGAGAAGCTCGCCCGGCGCGAGGCGAGACGGAAGGCGGCGTCCGGTGAAAGAGCGA
This sequence comes from Gemmatimonadota bacterium, assembly GCA_035281565.1. Lineage (GTDB taxonomy): Bacteria > Gemmatimonadota > Gemmatimonadetes > JACCXV01 > JAHWKZ01 > DASRVA01. The sequence continues at coordinate 1,846 of DATEDS010000004.1, read as the reverse complement.
AGTGATGCCGCCCAGGCGCTCGTCGAGTACGCGCTCGTCATCGCCCTCATCGCGGTGGTGGCGATCGTGGCGCTCCTCTTCATGGGCGAACAGATCAGCACGATCCTCTCGGTGGTCGGCGAGGCGACCCGTGGCTAGCGGCCAGAGCCTCGTCGAGTTCGCCCTGCTCCTCCCGGTGATCGTGGTCCTCCTGGGCCTCGTCCTCGGCGGCCCCTTCGCTCTCTGGCAGGCGATCCGGATGCAGAACGCGATCGCGGTCCTCGCCGAGCTCGCCGCGGCGGACCCGACGGACGGCTGGCGGGCCGAGGTCGCGGCGGAGAACGAGCGCGTCGGCTGCAACGCCAACCCGCTCCAGCCGGACGAGGAGATCCGCACGACGGCCTCGGGCATGCAGGTCAAGCGACTCGTCTGGCACTGCTCGATGGGGGTCTGGTTCAGCGACTTCCGGTGGCCCGTGACCGTCGAGTCGGAGGCCGTCGTCCCCTTCCGCCCGCAGCCGACGCCCGGAGCGACGCCGTGACGTGGATCCCCGGGACGAGAACGACGCGATCGCCGATGAGACGACCGAGATCTGGCGACCGGCTTCATACACGCACCGCCTTCCCGAGAGCGCGGTCGGCAAGCAGCGCCAGTACCTCGCGGGATTGGCGAGGGCCGATCTCGTGCTGCTTTACGAGTCGATGATCGGCCGCTTCGGGTCCCGGACCCGCCTGTCGGACGCCGTGCTCATCGACCTCATCATCTGGCTTGAGGCCTACCCCCGCGACGGCGGCTACCGGAAGCGGCGGAGGCGAGCGTGGGCGTCTACGTCGAGCCCGTCGTCCTGGACTTCTGGCAGCTCGCTCGCGACGCCGACGGTCACTTCATCGACCAGTGGGGCCCGCTCGACTGCAACACCCACTCGACGGCGCGGCTGATCATGCGCCACTACGAGGGCCAGCGCCCGGCCGGGATCAGCGGCGTCTGGCCGCCGAACGGCGAGTGGATCCGGAGCGTCACCCGGAACCCCGACGGGACCCTCGACCGCACCGGCGGCACGAACCTCGCCCAGATGGACGCGGTTGCGAAGCAGCACTACGCCTTCGACATCGACGTCCGCTACGGCCTCGCCTGGGAGGCCTTCCTCAACGAGCTCGCCAAGACCCGCGGCGCCTCGCTGTCGGTCTACTACGAGCCCATCCGCCGCAGCTCGTTCCGGGGCTCGTACACGTTCAAGACGAACCACCAGATCTTCGTCGGCGGCGTCGACCGGGCTCGAGGCGTCCTGACCGGCGTCATCGACCCGCTCGCCGACGGCCGGCTCACGAGTTCGGGCCGCGTCTTCCGCGGGCCCGCTGACTACCCGATCTCGCTCCTCAAGAACGCGGCCGGCCAGCTCAACCTCGCCACGTCGGGCTACCGGGCGCTCGGGCAGGGCAAGTGCTACGTCGGCTTCTCCCGGGCCACCGGCGAGGCGCCGGCGTCCTGGCGTGTGAGCATCGCGCCCGGCGCGACCATCCGCATCTACACGCTCGGCGCCGGTGGCTGCATCCAGTCCTGGAAGGACCAGGCCTGGGGGACGAACGGCTCGTCAGCCCCGTGTAACGCGCCGGTCTCGCGCAAGACGTGTTCGGGCTCGAGCTCGGCCACGACCGCTTACGTCACCGCGGGCGCCTTCGCCGGCAAGCACATCCGCGTCGGCCGATACGGCGTCACCGCAGTCCGAGCCTGAAGGAGGAATCCGATGACCGAAGAGCGCCAGCCCGTGCCCGAGCAGCCTGCCGAGGACCTGCCGGACGTCAAGAACGACCCGGTGGACGAGGAGGCCGAGGCGCCCGTCGAGGAGACGGAGGACGCCAGTGGGTAA
>DATEDS010000003.1:0-24777 GCA_035281565.1 Gemmatimonadota bacterium | reverse complement strand
CCTCCTTGAAATCGCGGGCGTCGCGCGCCCCTGGGCCTTTCATTCGAAGCTAGGGGGTTCCGAAGGTTGCGCACGTCGACCTTGAACCGGCCATGAGGTGAAAGCCCTACATCCTGCATCCACGCCTTCCCGACAGACGCGCGCCTGCCTGGACTGTAGGCTGGAAGACGAACAGGTTCGCCCGCAGAGCCGATCTTGCTGACCGCCAACGGTGAGGTGATGATGCCAAAGCTGAGCGAGATCATGAGCACGGACGTCGTCACGGTCGGGCCCCAGACCAGCCTGCGCGAGCTGGTGGGCGTGCTGCGCGACGAGAAGGTGAGCGGGGTGCCCGTCGTGAGCGGGGGTCGTGTCGTCGGCGTAGTGTCGGCCACCGACCTTCTCGACTTCGAGTTCGAGCAGCCACCCGAGGACGTGGCGGACTGGGAAGGCATCGAGCGGACCATGGAGGAGGAGTCTTCGGGGTATTTCGGGGGAAGCTGGGACGCCTCCATCGACGTCCTTGAGCGGATCCATCGGAAGGGTGAACCAGAGTGGGATCGCCTGATGGAGCACACGGTGTCCGAAGTGATGACACCCGTGATCTACGCGCTTCCCCCCAACGAGGATTTGAGGTCGGTCGCGAAGTACATGGTTCGACAGGGTATCCATCGCGTCCTCGTGCTGGAGGACGACGAGCTGATCGGAATCGCGAGTGCGATGGACATCGTCCGAGCGGCAGCCGTCGGAATTCTGTGAACACGGTCACCGATGCCCTTCTCCGCGTTCCACTCCATATCAAGATCGTCGTCGCCAGCGCGGCCTGCTCGGGGCTGGCCTTTGGAATTGGGTTGACCGGAGCCTGGGTTGTAAGGGGTACTGCGGTTCAGGGGGACCCCCTCGGGCTCGCGATCGCGATGGGACTTGCGTGGGTGGTGGTCGCCGCTCTCGTGAGCGCCACGATCGTCCGGGTCGCCCTGGCGCCGTTGCGTCATCTCGAGGCTGCGGCGGCCCGGATCGAACGCGGTGAGCTGAACGCGAGGGTGTCGCATTCACGGCTGGCCGACCGTGATATCGCACGGCTCATCCGCGCCTTCAACCAGGCCCTCGATCAGCAGGTGGCCTACCGGGAACGACTGCGCGAGCTCGCCCGTCGCAGCCTGCGCTCCGAGGAGGCGAGCGGCCGAAGGATCGCGGTGGAGCTGCGGGAGGGGCCGGGTCAGCGGCTCGCGGCCCTTCTCCTCCGGCTGCGGCTCGTGGAGCAGGGGGGCGGCCTGGGGTCGGTCGGAGACATGATCGAGGAAGCGCGTGGCGAGATTGCCACCGCGCTGGACATCGTGGGAAAGCACCCGGGGGATCGCGTCGAGCGTCTGCTCGACGACCTGGGGCTGAGGGGTGCCGTGGAGTGGCAGGCCAGGCAGGCCGCGCGAGAGCATGGTCTGGACGTGTCCGTGGCCATGGACGATGTCGACGTGGCGCTTTCCCGGCCAGCGCGGATCTCCCTTCTCGTGCTGCTGGAGGAGGCGCTGGAGAACCTCGGCAGGCAGGCCACCGCCTGCGCGGCCCGGGTGAGGATCTGCCATGCCACCGGGAATCGGATCGTGGCCGAACTTCTCCACGATGGCCCGTGCCAGAACCTTTACGGAGAGATCGGCCTGCTCCGGATGGAGGAGAGGATCGGGGCCCTGGGAGGTGAGCTGGAGGTCACGAGCGACTCAACCCGTGGCACATGCCTGAAAGCGGAGATTCCCGTGCGACCATGGTGCGAGTGCGGGGAGAATTCCGACACGGTCGGTCAGCGATCACCCGACAGACCCGCCACGGCGGGCAAGGTATGATAGAGGCGAGCGGTAACGGGGGACGCGATCGACCCGAGACCGCGGACCGGAGGCGGTTGGATACAGACATCGGAACCGCCGCGGGAAGGATATCATCGATAAAGGGAGGACTGAATGGCCATTTCCGGGAGCAGGCTTACGCGCTCCGAGCTCTTCAACGAGCTGTCCGAGATGCGCAAGGGGATGGAAATGATGATCACTCCTTTCGCCCGCTTCTCTCCCATGCGGATGGCCGAGCGTAGCGCGTGGACGCCGATCGTCGACGTGTTCGAGGAAGGCGAGGAGCTGGTCGTCCGGGCGGACCTGCCCGGCATCGAGCCCAAGGATGTCAAGCTGATGCTGGAGAAGGACATCCTGATGATCCACGGTGAGAGGAAACGGAACAAGGAGATCAAAGACGAGCACTTCTTCAGCCAGGAGACAATATACGGCAGGTTCGTGCGCCGGATCGCCCTCCAGCCGGGCCTGAAGGCCGAGGACATGAAGGCGAGCTACAGAAACGGCGTTCTCGAGGTGCGGCTGCCCAAGCTCAGGGCGCCGGCCGCGCAGGAGATCCCGATCGAGGCGTAGCCGACAGAGCGTTCCGAAGACACCCGCCCGGTCAGCACGGAGGGAGGCCGCAGGTTGCACGGTCCATCCAAGGCCGACCGGGCGGGTGCGCACTACCCGGGGAGATCACCGGATTCTATGATCTCGACCCCCAGCTCGCGAAGGGAGCGCTCATTCTCCACGTCCTCCTCGGGGTAGATCGCGCGCGTCAAGTCCCACAGCACGTGGATGCGAAAACCGGCCTGGATCCCGTCCTCGGCCGACCAGAGCACGCAGAAGTCTCGCGCCAGGCCGCAGATGTAGACGTCCTCGATCCCCCGATCCCGGAAGTAGCCCGTGAGGCCGGTGGACGGCCGTTCGCCGGCCGGGTTCCAGTTGTTGCGAAAAGCGCTGTAGGAGTCGACCGCGGGATCGGTCGCCTTGCGGATCACCGCGTCCACGCGCTCCCAGGGCATCCCGGCCTCGAGATCAGCGCCCGGCGTCCCCTGAATGCAGTGGTCCGGCCACAGGATCTGCTCGTGACCGTAGAGCAGGATCCGGTCGTACGGCTTCTTCCCCTCGTGACGGCTGGCGAACGAGATGTGATTCGGCGGATGCCAGTCCTGGGTCGCGACGCGGATCCGGAACCGGTCCGAGCGCATGAGGTCCGCGACTGGGTCCAGGATCTCGTCCCCGTGGCCCACCGGGAGCGCGCCGCCCGGCAGGAAGTCGGGCTGGATGTCGACGACGAGGAGGGCCGACGTCGGGTTCATCGCGATTCCTCCATCGCAACCCCGGCCACCTCGCGCGTGTAGGTCTCGAGGGCGCGGCTGAGCTCGACCGGGTAGGGTGGATCGGCCGGCTCGAGTGCCCGGATCCGCGGCGGAAGCCGCTCGATCTCCTCCCGCGCATGCAGCCGGGCCTGGTCCAGGTCCGGGCGTCCCGCCGAGAAGCGCTCGCCGTCCCGCATGACGGGGACCAGGAGAGGCCGTCCTGGCAGGTCCTCCTCGGCCCGCGCGATCACGTCCCTGGCCGCCAGGCCGCCTTCCTCGAGGCGGAAGACCTGCTTCCGCCCGGGGAGGATCGGCTTTCCTGGCGAGAGCTTCAACCTGCCCCGCCCGGCGTACGAGGTGAGCTTGTAGGCGATGTCGAGGGAAGGGGCGTCGGCGGACACCCCCATCCCGGTCCCGACGCCAAAGCCGGTGATGGGCGCCCCCGTGCTCACGATGCGCTCCACCTCGTGCTCGTCGAGTCCGCCGCTGGCGAAGATCTCGACCTGCTGGAGGCCGGCATCGTCCAGTATGCTCCGGGCTTCGAAGGCGAGCTCGGCCAGGTCGCCCGAGTCGAGCCGGATCGCACGGACCCTGAACGCTTCGCCCATTTCCTCCGCCAGCCGGACGACCTTCCGCACGGCCTCGAGGGTGTCGTAGGTATCGACCAGCAGGGTCGTCTCGGGATAGAGCCCGGCGAAGGCACGAAAGGCATCCATCTCCTCGTCGTGGGCCTGGACGTAGCTGTGGGCCATCGTCCCGGCGACAGGGAGCCCGTAGACCCGCCCGGCCAGGACGTTGCTGGTGGCCACCACGCCGGCTACATGAAACGCCCGCGCGGCCTTCATTCCGGCGTCCGTGCCGTGCATGCGCCGGAGACCGAAATCGACCACGGCGCGCCCCCCCGCCGCCTCGACGACCCGTACCGCCTTCGACGCCAGGACCGTCTGGAGGTGGACCTGGTTCATGACGAAGGTCTCCACGAGCTGAGCCTGGGGAATCGGAGCCACCACCTCGAGGATCGGCTCGTTGGCAAAGACGGGCGTACCCTCGGGGACCGCGTGGATGTCCCCCGTGAACCGGAAGGCCCCGAGCCATTCGAGAAAGTCTGCCGAGAACCGATCCAGGGTCGACAGGTGGTCCAGCGCCTGACCGGTGAAACGGAGCGTCTCCAGGTATCGCAGCACGTCCTCGAGCCCACAGGCGAGGAGATAGTTGCGCGCTTTCGGGAGACGTCTGGCGAACAGGCTGAACGTCCCCTCCGCCTCCATCCCTTCACGCCAGTACGCCTGGAGCATGGTGAGCTGATAGAGGTCGGTGAGGAGCGCGGCGTTACCGTCGTCGACCCAGGACTCCCCGAAAGGCATGCAGGCCGCCTATTTCACCAGTAGGACCGGGCACTGAGCGAGGATGGCGACCTTGTAGCTCAACGTCGTCCATGTCAGGCCGGGGTTGGCGGGATCGACCCGGTGGGACGTCATGACGATCACGTCGCTGCCGCTCTTCTCGGCATGCGCCACGATGGTCGACGCCCGGTCGCCGTACTCGACCTCCGCCGAGTGCTCGATTCCCGCCTCGCGGAGGGAGGCGACCCGCTCTTCCAGGACGCGGAGCGACTTCTCCTCCAGCCGTCCGTAGAATTCCTTCATCTCCTCGAACGGGAGATCCACCGGCTCGATGACGTGGAGCAATGTGACCTTCCCGCCCGACTCCGATGCCAGGTCACGGGCTACCGCGATCGCCCGGGCATCCTTTTGGGCCAGCCCGACGGGAACCAGGATCTTCCGGAACATCGGATCTCCTTCGCCTGCGTTCGGCTGGGACGCTGACCCCGGCACGCTATGCGGGCTGGGACCCGGCTTCGGTTTCCAAGAGGAGCTTCAGGAGATCACGATGGGCGATCATGCCGACCGGTCGCTCGCCGTCGACCACCGGCACGTGATCGATGTTGCGTTCCAGCATCACCTGAACCACCCTCTCGATCGAGGTGTCCTCCTCCACCGACCATACCCGCGTCGTCATGATCTCAGCGACCTCCATCGAGCGGGCCTTCCTGTAGATCCCCTGTACGCCCTCCTCGTCCAACCACCGGCCCAGCAGCTGGGGGAGCTCGAACGTGGAGAAGGGGATCGACGACTTTCGGGCGGCGAAATCCGTGTCGGTGACGATCCCGATCATGGAGCCGTCGTCGTCCACGACGACCACCGAGCCGATCTCCTTCTCCAGCATGAGCCGAGCCACCTTCTCCAGGTTGGTCTGCCGGCCCACCGTGATGACGGGGCGGGTCATGACGTTGGAGGCCGTGTAATCGCGAATCGGTCTGGCTCCTCTGCTGGGGCGCCTCGTTCGCTTCGGATGCAAGATCCTACAGAGGGCGGCGATCCAGCGCCTCTCCGCGCATCAGCCGAGGATCCTCGGCACGAGCAGCGCCCCGATCAAGGGGACCAGGATCACGAACAGCAAGTCGAGCAGGACTCCGGCGCGGACGAGCTGCGGGACATCGATCCGGCCGGTCCCGTAGACGATCGCGTTGGGCGGGGTGGCGACCGGGAGCATGAAGCCGCCGCTCGCCGCGAGGCCGGCCGGGACGACCAGCAGGACGGGGTCCATCCCTGCCGAAACCGCGAGCGCGCCCACGACCGGCAGGAACGCGGCCGCCGTCGCCGTGTTGCTGGCGAGCTCTGAGAACAGGATCACGACGACCGTGACGGCGGCGAGGAGGAGAAGGACCGGCCATCCGGCCGAACCGGCGAAGCGCTCCGCCATCCAGCCGGCCAGACCCGACCGGTCGATCGCCGATGCGAGGCTGAGGCCGCCGCCAAAGAGGAGGAGCACCCCCCACGGCAGGCGCTCGGCCCAGCGCCATTCGAGGACGAACACCCCGCGCCTGAGATCCACCGGCAGCACGAACAGGAGAAGGCCCGCACCGACCGCGATCCCGGCATCGGAGAGCCCCGGCAGGTGGTTCACGAGGACGGGGCTCGTGGTCCACAGGACGGCGGCCAGCAGGAAGACCGCTGCCACCGATCGCTCGCCGCGGCTCACCGGGCCGAGCCGCTGGAGCTCGCCTTCGATCAGGGCGCGACCGCCGGGGAGTGTCTCGAGACGCACCCGCAGCACCCACCGCGTGAGCACGAGGTAGGCGAACGGCAGGGCGATCACGAGGAGGGGTAGCCCGACCAGGAGCCAGCGTGCGAAACCGATCCGGACGCCGTACGTCTCTTGCAGGAACGCGGCGGTGAGCGCGTTCGGCGGGGTCCCGATCAGGGTCCCGAGCCCGCCCAGGCTCGCCGCGAAGGCGATCCCGATCAGCAGAGCCGGCGCGAAGGCGGGGTCACGCTCGCGCTCCTCTCCGCTGTCCGCGAGGGCCACGACCGAAAGGCCGATCGGGAGCAGCAGAAGGGTGGTGGCGGTGTTGCTCACCCACATGCTGATGAAAGCCGTGCTGGCCATGAAGCCGCCGACGATCCTTTGCGGTCCGGTGCCGACCGAGCGGATGATCCGCAGCGCGACCCGCCGGTGAAGCCCCCACCGCTCCATCGCCAAGGCGATCAGGAAGCCGCCCAGGAACAGGAAGACCAGGGGATCCGCGTAGGGAGCGGCGCTGTCCCCGATCGAGCTCGTCCCGAGAAGGGGGAAGAGGACGAGCGGGAGCAGGCTCGTCGCCGGCAGGGGGATGGGCTCGCCGATCCACCAGGCGGCCATCCATAGGGCGACCGCCGCCGTCCTCCAGCCGCTCTCGGCCAGCCCGGCCGGAGGCGGGAGCAGAAGGACGAGCGCAAAGAGCGCGGGGCCGGCGAGCAGGCCGATCCGCTTCCGCCAGTCGTATTCCGCGGTCGTCATCGGGGCCGCTAGTGTATCTTGAGCCCCGCATGCATAGCCACCGGATCACCGGCCTGGCGCTGCTCGCCCTGGGTGCCGCATTCGCCGGGTGCGCGCGGAACCCCCACCCGGTCCTGCATTCCACCGCCTGGGTGCGAACGTCGCCCGAGTACGACGCCCTCACGCGCGAAGCGTTCCGGCTCGCCATGGACCGTCTCCCCGAGGCGCTCGAGCATCCGTTCTGGACCGCAGCCGTCGAGCAGACCGGAGGATATCAGGAGCTGCCACCCGCCGTCATCGTGGACGTGGACGAGACGTTCCTCGACAACACCCCGTTCCAGGTGCGCATGATTCGCGAGGGCGAGGAGTTCGATCCCGAGGCGTGGGCGGCGTGGGTCGAGGAGGCCGCCGCCCTGCCCGTTCCCGGGGCCCTCGAGTTCGCGCGGGCGGCCCAGCGGCACGGAGTCGAGATATTCTACGTCACCAACCGCGACCAGCCGCAGGAGGCGGCCACGCGCAGAAACCTGGAGGCGGTGGGGTTCCCGCTCGGCCCCGCCGGCCAGGACCGCGTCCTCACGCGTGGGGAACGCCGGGAATGGACGAGCGACAAGTCCTCCCGCCGTGCCGCGGTCGCCCGTCGCTATCGGATCCTGCTCCTGATCGGCGACGACCTCAACGACTTCCTTTCGGCTCGTCTCTCCCCGACCCAGCGGGACAGCTTGGCGGCCCGCTACGACGACCGTTGGGGGCGGCAGTGGATCATGCTTCCGAACCCCTTGTACGGCTCGTGGGAGGACGCCCTGTACGGCTTTCAGTCGGGGCTCTCTCCCGACGAGAAGACGCGCCGCAAGGCGGACGCCCTGGACTGACGCGCGCTCAGCGAGGCTCGCCGCCCGCCATCCGGCGGTGGATCTCCCGGACCGTGGCCAGCGTGTCGGCCTGGTCGGCACGCTTGTCCGGGCGATACCGGCGGACGCGGGCGAAGCGAAGCGCCACCCCGCCCGGGTAGGTCGGACTCGCCTGGACGTCGTTGAAGGCGACCTCGACGACGAGCTCCGGACGCACGTGAACCACATGACCGTCACGCGACGTTTCGAGGGCCAGGAGCCGCTCGGTCTGCCATGCGAGCATCCGGTCGGTCATCCCCTTGAACGTCTTGCCCAGCATCGCGAAGCCGCCCGCTTCCGTGTCCCGCGCGCCGAGATGCAGGTTGCTGAGCCATCCCTTCCTCCGCCCGTGTCCCCATTCGGCGGCCAGGACGACGAGGTCGAGGCTCTGGACGGGCTTGATCTTGAGCCACGAGCCACCCCGTGAGCCGGCCTGGTAGGGCGAGCCGAGCGCCTTGGCCATCAAGCCCTCATGGCCTCGAGCGAGGGCCCCGGCCATGAACTCCTCGGCGACCGACGCGTCGGCGGTGACGATGCGGGGGATCAGGAGGTCCGGTGGCGAGAGGTCGGCGAGCGTCGCCGAGCGGCGAGACAGCGGCTCGGCCAGGAGCTCCGTGCCGTCCAGGAGGAGGAGGTCGAACAGGAGCACCGACAGCGGGAGCTCTTCCCGCATCCGCTCGACGTCGAGTCGCCGGCCGAAACGGCGCATGGTCACCTGGAAGGGATGCGGCGTTCCGTCGGGCCGGAGGGCGATCGCCTCGCCGTCCAGGATCGCCTCACGCGCCGGCAGGCGGAGGGCCGCCTCGACGACCTCCGGCACCGCCGCGGTCACGTCGTTGAGCCGGCGGGAATAGACGGCGACGTCGGGGCCCGACTTGTGGATCTGGACCCGGGCTCCGTCCAGCTTGACCTCGAGCGCGGCCTCGCCGAGTCGGGCCAGCGACCCGGCCACGTCCTCGGCCGGCTGGGCGAGCATGGGCCGGAGCGGGCGGAAGAGCTCGATCGCGAAGCCGGCCCCATCGGGCGCGTCCTCGGACAGGACCGCGCGCGCCACGGCGCCCAGGTCGGCGGTCACGGCCAGCGCCCGCCGGACGTCCGACCCGCCGGCCGCCGCGGCGCGGGCCACCGCCTCCGCCACCAGGCTCTCGAGCGCGCCCTGGCGGAGCTCGCCCAGCACCAGCCCGCCCAGGAACTCCTGTTCGGCCGGGGTCGCCCGCCTCAGGAGGTCTTCCAGGAGCCGGACCCGCTCGGCGGTCGAGCCCGGCCCCCCTGCCACGCCGATCTTCGCCAGGCGTTCGTCGACCGCCGCGAGCTCCAGGGCGGGCGCCTCGGCCGCCGTCCCGGGCCACGCCCGGCGCAGGAGCGCGGGGCCGACACCCAGCCGTCCCTGGCGCGGCGAGCCGCTCAGGAAGGCGACCGCGATCTCGATCTCGGCCCCCGGCGTCCGTTCAAGGAGGTCGGCCATGAGGCGGATCTTCTCCAGCCGCCCGCTCGTCACGGCGACCCGCCGCGAGGTGTCCACGATCTCGGAAAGGAGCACGTCCAGAAGGTAGCCCGTCGGGGTGGAATGCGGGCTAAACCACCCCCGGCGTCGCGACCGTTTTCCCGGGTGGAGGTGGTCCCGTGACCCGGAGGGTGTGGATCCTCGCGTTCCTGTCGGCCCTCGTCCTCGGAGGGGAGGCCCGGGGGCAGTCCGGAGACAGCCTGCTCGCGAGGCTGGACGCGTGGGAGGCGTCCAGGAGAGCCGAGCTCGAGACCCGCTTCGGCGAGGACGGCGATCCCGAGAAGCGGCTCCTGGAGACCCGCTTCGGCCTCTTCCATCACCGCTACCGGGTGGACGCCGATCCCCGTGGGATCGTCCGGCGCTATCGCGAGGAGGGGCTCGATGGCCCCGCGCTCGAGGCGGCCCTGGAAGAGGTCGTGAACGGCCGCTACGCCGCCTACTACTTCTTCGACGGCGTGATCCGCCCCAACGTTTTCGCCCCTGCCCGTTTCACCGGGCGGACCGAGAGCGCCCTCCACGAGAAGGTGCACCTGGTCCAGCCCGCGCTGTACCGGGCCCTCGGGCTGCGATGCGTGTGGCATCGGGCCGATGATCCGTGCGTACGCAGTCTGGAGCCCGTCGCCGTCTACCTGACCGAGTTCGCGACACTGAAGCGCGCCTCCCCCTCGCGGCCCGACCAGAGCGTCAACCGGGCGATCGAGCGGTGGCTGGAGGTCGAATCGGTGCGGTGTGGCTACGGGAGGCCGGTCGAGCGCTGTCCGGCGCCCGATCGCGTCCAGCAGTACGTCTTGGAACCCCTGGTGCTGGCGCGCATCGTCGCGCGTCACGGGCTGGAGGAGGGGATCCGGCGTTACGTCGAGAGCCTTTCGCCGGGCGACCTGGCCGGGGTCGCCCCGGATCGCAGCTCGGCCCGCTGAGGGGCTTCGGCCGGAACCGAGAACAGGGCTCAGTCGTCAGGGTACGAGAGGACTTTCCACCGATCCCCCACGCGCACCACCGAGCCGAACAGACGCAGGTCGTCTTCCCGTACGCCGTCGATCTCGGCGTCCACGCGGCTGCCCTCGTGGAGCTTGAAGTTGACGAAGTCCTGATCGGGGCGATCGAAGCGCACACCGAGGATCCGGACGTCGCGTCCACCGTAGTCGGCCAAGAGGCGCATGAGGCCCCGGTAGGCGTCGGGAAAGTGAGTGACCCAGAGGGTTTCGAAGCGGGCGTTGATGGGCGGGTGCGCGGCCGGGAACGCCGGATAAAGGATCTCGCGGTACTCGCGCTCGTCGATCATGAGGTCGAGGAGGCGCGTCGTATCGCGCTCGGCCAGCGCGACCTCGAGGGTCAGAACGAGGTCGTCGAGACTGTTGGCCGCGGCGGACAGCCGGAGCTCCGACGGCGGGAGCCTCTCGATCCGATAGGGCCGCTCCGGGGGGTCGGCCGGGGCCTCGAAGTCCCCCGACTCCTCGGACACGATCGTGCCTCGCTCGGGGCTGCCGCAACCGCCCAGGCCCGGCGCAGCGATCGCCCCGATAGCGAGGCACGCCAGGAGCGGGCCCGCAGGGAGCCGGGAGGAACGGCGTCGAAGGTGTCCCCCCCGGCCCGGGTATCCCCTGCGGTCGGGCATCCCCGTCAGTTCGTGTCGACCCAGACCGACCAGCCCGCCGTCCAGTCCACGGCGTCGAACGCACCCAGGTAGGTGGCGGAAGGATCGACCACGCCGTCCCCGCTCGGCGTCCGGGCGTTGGCCGGATCGAGGGCCGGCGAGCCGGCCCCGGGGCGCAGGTCGGGCGTCGAGCCGTCGATCGGGTCGGCCAGGTTCACGCTGGTGAAGAGCGGGTCGGCGCAGATGAAGGTCGCTGCGCCGCCGTCGCCGAAGGCGTCCTCGACCCCGTCCGTGAGATAATCACCGGTCCGGAAGTTCACGTTCTGCGTGAGGCAGGTCGTGCCCGCCTGGGCCGCGGGACTCGCCAGCGCCTGATTCTCGAAGAACAGGAGGTTGTCCAGATCGAGGTCGCCCGCCGTCGCCTGGGCCTGAGAGCCCGAGCCATCGATCACGATTCCCACGTTGCCGAAATTGGCCACGATCGAGTTGTAGATGTCGGGAGCGCTGTTCCGGCGCAGGAAGGGACCGTCGTTGACCTCGCTGTTGGCCTGCTGCACGCCGGCGCCGATCCAGGTGACGTTCCAGAAAGTCGGGGTCGTGATCGGCGTGTTGGCCGATCCGTCGCCGTCGTTGTCGCACTCCGCACCGCGGTTGGCGAGGTCCCGGTCCTGGACCACCAGGGCGAACTGGACGGTACCGTTCCAGCCGAAGTCGCAGTCCAGGGCATCGTCGTCGTTCCCGCTCGAGATGAGATGGTCGGCATGAGTCGTCCCTCCGAACCACTCGAAGCCGTCATCCGCGATCAGGTGCGCCTGGACGTGGCTGATCACGGTGCCGCTCCCCGTGCCGGCGAAGGTGAGCCCGTTGATCTCGTTGTCGGGGGCGATCTGCGTGCCGCCGCAGAGGATCACGAGGAACCGGATGTCACCGCTGTCGTCGGTCGGGTCGTCGCCGCCGAACGGCCGGCTCACGCCCTCGCTGATCGCGGTCCCGCCAGGGACGTTGATGGGGGCGTTTCCGTGGAGGACGATGCCGCCCGCGTCGCCGCGGTCGCAGGACTCGACCTGGGCCGGGACCAGGCCGGCTTCGGCCGTCTCGGCGGTGCCGGGCCGGAAGACGACGGGGTTGCCGGCCGTCCCCTGCACGACCAGCCGTCCGCTCGCGCCGGTCCCGTCCCCACGCAGGGTCACGATGGTTCCGTTGGTGTCGATGTCGCTCACCAGGTCCGTGCCGGCCGGCACGGTCAGGGTCGCGCCGGGACGGACCTCCAGGAACCCTTCGATCACGTAGATCGAGTCGGGGGAGAGGGTCCGGTTGCCGCTTACGTCGCCGGTCAGCACGACGACCACGGAGTCGTCGCCGTTTCCGCCGTTGCCCGGATCCACCGGGTCGTCGTCGTCGCAGGCTGAAAAGCCCGCCGCGACGGCGGCGATCAGCGTCAGATGCGTGAGGGTCTTGGCGATGGGGCGCATGCGTTTCCTTTCTCGTGGTTGGGTCGGTGGGGCGCTGATGCTCAGAACGAGTAGGACGCCTTCACCCCTACCGACCGGCCGGGCTCGTAGCGGAGCGTCTCGTCGTCGCCCAGCTCGTACACGACGGCCGTATCGGTGAGGTTGGTGGCCGAGATCTTGAGCTCGACGGCGTCCAGTAGACGATGCTCGAACGTCGCGTCCAGCGTGTACCGGGAAGTCTCGTAGATGTCATCGAAGCCGTTGGTCCCGACCTGGGTGAGGCGCTCCCCCACCAGGTTGTAGAGCAGGGTCGAGCTGGAGCGTCCGGACGGGGTCAGGTAATGCAGCGATGCGTTGACTAGGTATGGGGACTGGTAGTAGAGGGGCCGCTCGTCGTTGGTGAAGATCTCCGGGCTGAGGATGTCGGGCTCGGTGGCCGAGGGGTTCCCGAAGTACACCTCGATGGGCTCGTCCTGCTTCACGTTCGAGGAGGCGAGGGTGACATTGGAAGAGGCCGCGAGCCCGGCGAGGGGCGTCCATCTCCCGAGTTCGTTCCGCAACTCGAGCTCGACGCCGTACGTCGAGGCCGATGGCCCGTTGTAGGGCTCCGGTGTCCCGTTCGTGCTGCCGGCGGTCGGGAGGCGGACGACCTCGATCGGATCATTCAGCCGCTTGTAGAACCCACCCAGGGAGAGGACCTCCCCGAGGGCCGGGAACCAGGACCAGCGGAGGTCTGCATTGTAGATCTCACCGTTCTCGAGGAACGGGTTGCCGAGCGTGCTTTCCAGGTAGTTCTCGTAGCGGAACGGCGCCAGCTCGCGGAACTGGGGCCGGACCACCGTGCGCGCGCCCGCCAGTCGCAGCGACTGCTCCGGAGTCAGATCGATCTGGAGGGTCACGGTCGGCAGCGGCTCCACGGTCGAGAGATTCGTGCGCAGGCCTGTCAGAGCCGACTGCGTCCGCGGATCGAACGTCTCGACCTCCGTCTCGTTCCACTCGACACGGACACCGGTCGTGAGCCGGACGGCGTCGCCGAACCCGATCCCGAGGCTCCCGTAGCCCGCGACCACGCTCTCCGTGCCGTCGTACGAGTCGGTGGGCTCCGTGTTCTCCAGGAAATCGATGTTCCCGGCCTCGATGTTGGCGCTCGTGAAGAGCTGGGTGGGCGGCAGTGTGCGGCCCTCGGGCGAGGCGTTGTCGTAGGCGAACCGGCGAGCCGAGAACTCGCGCGTCCGGTAGCTCCCCCGTGTGCCCGTTTCCAGGGTCGCCCTTTGGCCGAAGAGGTCGAACTGGCTCGAGACCTTGACCTCGCCCTGCCCCATGTGATCCGTCAGCTCGCTGAAGAACCGATTGTTGGTGCCGGCCTCGTTGAAGAAGAACGTGTCTCCCTCGCGCGCCGCGACGTACGAAGACTGCCGGGTGTCCGGCTCGTCGCGCAGAGTGAGCGCGTAGCCGCCGCTCCACTCCACCTTCGAGTCTCCGAAGAGACCGGTCTTGTGCTCGAAGCGCGCCTGATTGGAGAGCAGGGTCCGCTCGACGAACTGGAAGCGACGAATGCTGCCGAACCCGTTCGTGGACTGATTGAAGGGACCCGCGACGAGACGGGTCTCGTCCTCGGTCGACTGTGTGAAAATGGTCTTGAGGGAGAACCGGCTGGTGGGGGTGAGGTTAAGGCTGTAGCCCCCCAGAGCGCCCAGCGAGACCTCTCGCGTCCCGAGCCGGGTGTCGTAGTCGTACTGGAAGTTCCCGGCCTCGAGCGACGGGTAGAACTCCCGCTGCAGCCGGCTGTTGACGCTGTTGGAATAGGAGACGCCGAGAAGGTATCCGCCTTCCCGGTCGAACCATCCCACCGGACTGCCGAACGAAAGGCTGAAGGACGTGTTCACGTCGCCGAAGTCCACGGGGGTGGTAAACGCCTGGAAGTCCCCGTCGAAAAGGCCATGGAGCTGGGCCAGCTCGGCGTCCGTGGCGGTGGCCGGGATCCGGGCGGGCAGCCCTTCGGGGAGCGCCCGGGTGCCGTCGTCGAACCCCAGCCAGTCGAGGCCGCCGCCGTCGTAGCGCGGCCGGTCGACGTCGCTCAAGTTCGTGTTGTATCCGACCCCGGTCGACATCGTGAAAAAGGGCTGGTCCGGGATGTCCTTGGTCTGGATGTCGACCAATCCGCCCGCGAAGTCACCCGGGAGGTCAGCGGTATACGACTTTACCGTGAACAGGCTCTCCACCATGCTGGCCGGGAAGATGTCGAGCGGGAGGACCCGCTTCTCGGGCTCCGGCGTGGGAAGCGCGGCCCCGTCCAGCTGAGCCGTGGAGTACCGTTCCCCCAGGCCACGAACGTAGACGTACTTGCCGCCCACGATCGAGGTCGAAGTCACGCGCTTGATCGCGTCCGCGGCATCGGAAGCCGGGGTCCGGCCGATCTCCTCGGCGGAGATGCCGTTGACCACGTTGGTCGCCCGGCGCTGGTAGGCGAGCGCGCCGGCCAGGGAGCCCCGCTCCTCGGCGGCCGAGATCACGACCTCGATCCCCTCCGCCTCGACGGCTGCGGAGGCGAGCGAGATGTCCTGGTAGTTGGCGGCGTCGTTGCGCACCGGAACGCCGGTCACGGTCTTGTCGGTGTATCCCAGGTAGACCACCCGCAGGTCGTAGCTGCCCGCCGAAAGCGAGATGCGATAGCGACCGTCGACGTCGGTGACCGCGCCCTGGTCTCTTCCCACGACCGAGACCTGCGCCCCGATCAGCGGCTGCCCCGTTGCCGCGTCCAGGACCCGGCCCTGAAGCACGGCGGGCTCCTGCTGCGCCCACCCGGCCTCGGGAGGCAGGCATAGCGCCGCAAACGCCACCAGGGCGAACCCAACGATGATCCTCTGCATGATGGGACCTCTCCTTTGCGTACCCGTCGCGAAGGTGGAACCGATTTCTCGATCTGCGCGATCAGGGTAGCGGAGAGCGATTGCGGAGTTTTGATGCGGTTGTGAAGAATGTTTGCGCAGGAAGGGGGCGAAAAGCCGTGCGCCCCGCGGGGGCGAGGCGCACGAGACCGGCCGGTCGGATCGGCGTGTCGGACCCCCCGGACCTCCCTTTCAGCGGCTCGACACTACGGGTGTCGTCCCATGGCGTCCCGGCCGAGGACGCACGTCTCGCGGGGGCCGGTTCAGGGGCCTGACGGGTCGACTGACGCCGACCATCTGCATCTCTCTTATAGGCCCGGTCCGCGCGTCCTGTCAAACACTCATGCTTGTGAGGCGGTCGTACGGACGGGGCCCTGGGAAGCGGTGGTAACGAGTTCGGGCCAAAAAAAAGGAGCCCCCGTCTCGAAGACAGGGGCTCCCGACACCGTTCGAGCGGCGTGCCTAGGCGACCTTGGTCACGTTGGCGGCCTGGGGGCCCTTCGGACCCTGGGTGATCTCGAACTCGACTTTGTCGTTCTCGGCGAGGCTCTTGAAGCCGTCACCCTGGATCGCCGAGAAATGCACGAAGACATCGGGGCCGTTGTCCTGACGGATGAACCCGAAGCCCTTGGCGTCGTTGAACCACTTCACGGTCCCGGTCTTTCTCTCGCTCATCCTGGTGCTAGCTCCTTGTGTGGCAGTTGCGTTTCATCCCCCGGCACTCGTGAGCGCCGGTCTCTCAGGCTTCGGGGTCGTCCACAAAAAAAGCGCTCGGACCCCGTGATGCGTTTGAGTCCGGCGCTCTCCGACACGCGGTCGGCTGGTGCAGTCGATCCCTCAAACGAGTTTCCCTGAAAGCCTTACGATTCTAAAGTGCGCCGGCGGCGCGTGTCAAGCCGTTTCGGATATCTTGGGCCCATGGTGGAAGGCAACGGCGACCGGCCCGCGATCGACCTGGTGGAGGTCGATGCCTTCGCCGAGAGCGCCCACGCCGGCCAGACGAGATCGACCGGCGAGCCCTACATTGCCCACCCGAGGGCCGTCCGGGCGATCCTCGAGGACGAGTTCCCGGAGCCGGTGGACGATACGACCCTGGCGGTGGCCCTTCTGCACGACGTCCTCGAGGATTGCGATGTCCATCCGACGGTGCTCCTGGAGCGCTGGGGACGTCAGGTGCAGGAAGCCGTGACGCTGCTGTCCTGGAATCTGAAGGTCCTCGGTATCGACCGCGACGAGCGAGTTTACTGGTCCGGGATCCGGCGCGGGCCGCGCGCGGTCCGGCTCGTCAAGGCCGCCGACCGACTTCACAACGTCCGCGAGACGATCGCCAGCCGGAGCGCGCGCATGGCGGAGAGATATCTGGAGGAGACCAGGGCGCATCTGCTGCCCATCCTGCGCGAGGCCGGGGAGGCGTGGTTCGTCGAGCGGTTGGAGCAGGCGCTCCAGGACCTCCACCCGCTCCGGGGCGGGCCGGGGTGAAACGGTCCGGCACCGCGCTCGTCCTCCTGTTCGCCCTTTTTGCGGCGCTCGCCTACGTCGCGTTCCGCGTGTACGGGGAGCGGGCTCTCGAAGCGCGTGGGCCGGACACGCCGGTGACCGCCGTCCGTGAGCTGGTCGAGTCCGACAACACGCTCGTCGGGCTCCTCGGAGGAATCCGCCGGGTCGAGCCGATCGAGGTCGTCGGCGACACCGGCCCGGCGGGCGCCGGGGCGTCGGTGAGCGCGGTCGTGGTGGGGGGTCGGGACAGCGCCCGGGTCTACGTCGACCTCGCGGTCGAGGAGGGGAGATGGGTCCCCCTTCGGAGCTCCGCCGTCCTGATGGACGGGCGCCGGTTGCCTCCCCGGGGCTCCCCCCGTCCACGGCTCGAACCGGTGCCGGCCGTGCGCCGGGATCGGCGACTCCTGGGCGCGGGTTGCGCCCGACGCCGGATCGTGTAGGGTACCGGGGTTCCGCACCTCCCGGACGGCTCATGAGACGACGCAGCTTCCTCCAGTCCTCGGCCCTGCTCCTCGGAGCGATCGTCCTGCCCTCGCCGGCCGCGCCGCCTCTGCCGCGTGGGATGCGGCGCTGGCTCGAGCCCGACGACCGCGAGCTCGCCGACGTCGCCCTCAATACCGCTCGACGGGCGGGCGCCACGTACGCCGACGTCCGGATCAGCCGGCATTTCGACCAGAGCGTCGAGACGCGCGAGCGGCGCGTCGAAGCGATGAACGACGAAATCACCTACGGCTTCGGCGTCCGTGTCCTGGCGGATGGGGTATGGGCCTTCGCTGCGAGCCGCGTCGTCGCCGAGGACGAGGTGGCGCGCGTCGCGAGGAAGGCCGTCGATCAGGCGAAGGTGAACGCCCGGGTCCCCCACCGACCGGTCGAGCTGGCACCGGTCGAGGTCTTCCCCGATGCCGAGTGGACGACGCCCCACGAGAAGGATCCGTTCGACATCTCGATCGGCGAGAAGGTGGACTTCCTTCTCGAGATCAACGCTTCGGCGCTTGCCGCCGGAGCGGACTTCGCTTCCTCGTCGATCGTGTTTCAGAAGCAGGAGCGCTACTTCGCCTCGACCGAGGGCACCTACATCCGCCAGACCTTCTTGCGTGTGTTCGTCCCCTGGGAGGTCACGGCGGTCGACCGCCAGGCGGGCCGCTTCGCGACCTGGGACGACATCCAGACCAACGCGGGCGCCGGGTGGGAGTTCGTGCTCGCTCAGGAGTTCCCGGACCGGGTCGCGCGCGCGTCGGAGCTGGCCCGCGAGAAGCTTGTCGCACCGACTTTGGAAGGGGCGGCGCGGAAGGACCTCGTTCTGCTTCCCAACCACCTGTGGCTCACGATCCACGAATCGGTGGGGCATCCGACGGAGCTGGATCGCGCGCTCGGCTACGAGGCCAACTACGCGGGCACATCGTTCTGCACGCCGGACAAGCTCAACGAGCTCCGGTACGCGAGCGAGATCGTGAGCTTCGAGGCGGAGAAGCAGGAGCCGCACAGCCTGGCGACGGTCGGCTGGGACGACGACGGCGTGCCCGCCGACCGCTGGCATCTGGTGAGGGACGGAATCTTCGTCGACTACCAGACGACCCGCGACCAGGTGCACGAGATCGCCGACCAGACCGGGGTGACGCACTCGCACGGTTGCTCGTACGGCCAGAACTGGTCGCTCGTCCAGTTCCAGCGCATGCCCAACATCAACCTCCTGCCGGATCCGGACGGCGGCTCACTGGAGGACCTGATATCCGGTGTCGACGACGGGCTGCTGATCGATACGCGGGGCTCGTACTCGATCGACCAGCAGCGCTACAACTTCCAGTTCGCCGGCCAGGGAACGTGGGAGCTCAAGAGCGGGAAACGGGGCCGGATGCTGCGCGACGTCGCCTACCAGGGCAACACGATCGAGTTCTGGAACGGCTGCGACGGCCTCGGTGGGCCGGAGACCTACGAGGTGTACGGATCGTACTACGACGGCAAGGGCCAGCCCGGCCAGGTGAACGCGGTCAGCCACGGATGCCCGCCGGCGCGGTTCCGGCAGGTGAACGTGCTGCCGACATGATCATGGGCCGCCGCCCGGGCCGGATGGCGATCATGACCGAGCAGGAAGCCCGGCGGATCGTCGACGCCGTGATGGAAAGCGCGACCGCCGACGCCACGATCGTCGACCTCGTCTCGCGGGAGGGCGGCAACACCCGTTTCGCGATGAACGGCGTAACCACCTCGGGCGAGGTCTCGAACGTGGGCGTGATCGTGACCTCGACGTTCGGCGCCAGGACCGGCAGGGCCGAGACGAACGGGGTCGATGACGAGGCGATCGCCGCGGTCGTCCGGCGCGCCGAGGAGGCCGCCCGGCTCGCCCCCGAGGATCCCGAGTACGTGCCGCCGCTCGATCGGGCCGAGTATGCGGACCCGCGGGCGTTCTTCGAGAGCACGGCCGCCTACGGGCCGACCGATCGCGCCAGCGCGGTGGCCGCGGCCATCGGGGAGGCGGTCGAGCGCGACACCACGATCGCGGGCTTTCTCGAGGGCTACCGCGTGGCGGGGGCGACCGCGAACTCGAAGGGCGTCTTCGGCTACTTCCCGATGACCTGGCTCGAGTACACGAACACGGTGCGAACGCCGGACGGAAAGGGCTCCGGATGGGCCGGGGTCCGGCTCCACGACGCGGCCGGTCTCGACGCCGCCGCGAGAGCCCGGGTGGCGGTCGAGAAGGCGATGGCCTCCCGGGAGGTGGAGCCGCTCGAGCCCGGCGACTACCCGGTCGTCCTGGAGCCGGCCGCCGTGGCGGTCATGGCCGGAGCGCTGGTGGGCCAGATGGACGCCCGCCGGGCGATGGAGGGGCGTTCGTACCTGTCGGCGCCTCAAGGCGAGACCAGGCGGGGGCAGCAGCTCGTGGCCGCCAACGTCACGATCGAGACGGATCCGCTTCATGCCGTCGTGCCCGGCCGCGCCTGGGCCGGCGAGCAGCTGCCCGCCCGGCCGACGACGTGGTATCGGGAGGGGATCGTCGAGACCCTGCGGTTCGACCGGTACTGGGCGCAGAAGAGCGGGGTCGAGCCGGTCCCCGAGCCGACCAACCTCGTGATGACGGGCGAGTCGCGATCGCTCGAGGAGCTGATCCGCGACACGGAGCGCGGCGTCCTGGTGACCCGCCTCTGGTACATCCGGATGCTGAACCCGACCGACCTCACGCTGACCGGCCTCACCCGCGACGGAACCTTCTGGATCGAGGACGGCAGGATCGCCCACGCCGTCAACAACTTCCGCTGGAACGAGTCGCCGGTCCGCTTCTTCGAGCGCGCCGAAGCGATGTCGCGCGCCGAGCGGGTCGCCGACGAGGACTGGGCGGTGAGCCCTTCCTACGTGCCGGCGGTCCGCTCCTCGGCGTTCCGGTTCTCGAGCATCAGCCAGGCGGTCTGAGGCCGACGTGGTAGGGAATTCCCCGACATGGACCGCCGGGACTTGACCGACAGACGTGATGCCGTTCGACCGGTAGAATCGCCGCATGCCTGAGAGGACGGGACCGTCGATGGCCGGTTTGCTCGCGGCGCTCTCGCTCTTCCTGCTCGCGGGCGGCCCCGCGGTCTATTTCTTGTGGAGCGAGCTGAGTGAGCTCCTCGCCGGACGGTTCGACGACGTGCAGCTCATCGTCATGTTCTCGGCGGGGGTGGCGCTATGCGTGGTCGTTGTGGCACTGGCGGCCTATGTCCGGCGCCTCGTCGGAACCGAGGGGTAGGGGCCGTGAGCGACGAGACGAAGGGTCCGGAGGGAGAAGATCCGGAGTTCCCGGGAACGCTTTTCGTCGTAATGCTCATCGTCATCCTCACGGCGGGGCTGTGGGTCGCAGTGTATCTCATGCTCCTGAATCGCTGAGATGACCGGGCGCGTCCACGCGTATGAGCGCGCGTTCCTCATCGTGTCCGCGCTCATGCTGGTTGTCTTCCTCGCCGCCCTCGGCTATTCGGCCATCCACCTCGGTATCCACCTGCCATCGCGCGCCGGAGAGATCCGGCCACAGGAAGTCTCGCGCATGCCACCGTTCGACACGCCGGGCGTCCGCCAGATCGGACCGGACCACTACGAGGCGGTCGTGATCGCCCGGGCCTGGGGGTTCACGCCGGCCGAGATCCGGGTGCCGGCGGGTGCCCGGGTCACGTTCCGGGTGACGTCGTTGGACGTGATCCACGGCTTTCTTGTCGAGGGGACGCGGATCAACCTGATGGTGCTGCCAGGCCAGATCTCCGAGCTCTCCCATACCTTCGACGAGCCGGGGGAGCACCTGCTGATCTGCCACGAGTACTGCGGCGTCGGTCATCACGCCATGGCCGGCAAGGTCATCGCGGAGTAGGACGACGAGGATGAGCAACGCGGTGGTCCATGATCCGACCCGCTTCGACCTCCCGGAGGGGCAGCGCTCGGCAATCCGTTGGTTTCTCTACATCGGCTTTGGGGCGATGGGCGTGGCCGTGATTCATGGCCTTGCCCAGGCGCTGAACTACGCGGGGTTGAACATCCTGACGTGGTTCCCAGGCCTCCAGAACTACTACCAGGGCCTCACGATCCACGGCGTCTTCAACGCGCTGGTCCTGACGTTCGCGTTCGCCAACGGCTTTCTGTCCTTGACGACCGCGCGGGGGCTGGGCAGACCCGTGAACAGCGCACTGCTCTTCGCCTCGCTGGTCACATTGGCCCTCGGGGTCGCCCTCGCTTCGTTCGCGATGTTCAGCGGTCGCGCGAGCGTGCTGTTCACTTTCTACCCTCCGCTCCAGGCTCACTGGACGTACTACCTCGGGCTGGCCCTCCTGGTCGTTTCCACCTGGCTCACCGCGATCAACCTGTTCTGGACGCTCTCCCGTTGGCGACGCGCGTACCCCGGGGAGCGGATCCCCTTGCTCGCCTTCGTCTCGGTGGCCACGTACGCGATGTGGGTGATGGCGTCGATCGGGATCGCGATCGAGGTCGTGGGTCTCCTCTTGCCGTGGTCGATCGGCTGGATCGGGGGGTCGGACCCGCTCCTCAGCCGGACCCTCTTCTGGTACACCGGACATGCGATCGTCTACTTCTGGCTCCTGCCGGTCTATGTGTATTGGTACACGATGGTCCCGCGTCATGCCGAGGGACGGCTGTTCAGCGACCCACTGACGCGGGTGGTGTTCCTGATGTTCGTCGTCCTTTCGATTCCCACCGGCTTCCACCATCAGTACGCCGATCCAGGCATCCCAGAGCGGATGAAGTTCACCCACGCGGTGTTGACGTTCGGGGTGTTCTATCCAAGCCTCATCACAGCCTTCTCGGTGGTGGCCGCCCTCGAGGACGGAGGGCAGCGTAGAGGTGGCCGGGGGCTCATCGGCTGGATCTTCAAGCTGCCCTGGGGGAACCCCTCGCTCACCGCGCAGGTCCTCGCCATGCTGGTTTTCGTTCTGGGTGGAGCCACCGGCCTGATCAACGCCAGCTACAACGTGAATCAGGTCGTTCACAACACGACCTGGATCCCGGGCCACTTCCACATGACCGTCGGGACCGCGGTCGCGCTGTCCATGATGGGAATCGCCTACTGGCTCATCCCATGGCTCAAGGACCGGGAGCTCTGGGGTCGTGAGGTCGCGCTCGTCCAGTCCTGGCTCTACTTCTTCGGAGTCCTCATCTTCGCGCGCGGGATGATGTCGGGCGGACTCGAGGGGATGCCGCGCCGGACCTTCATGTACGGGGCGACGTACTCGAAGGAGTCGTGGCAGCTGGCCGGCATCCTGACCGGGATCGGCGGCTCGATCATGTTCGGCAGCGTCGTCCTGTTCGTGATCGTCATGGCCATGACAATCTTCGCGGGTCGCCGGACCGAGCGCGGAGATGTCCCGTTCGCGGAGACCATCATCGGTCCGGCCCGCACCGGCTGGGAGACCCGGCTGGACCGCTTCGGGATCTGGATCGCCGTGACCGTCGTGCTGATCCTGATCGCCTACGGACCCTTCATGATCTCCTACCTGCCTCCCAAGCTCCTCTCGCCGGGGTTCCAGCTGTTCTGAACGGATTCCGCGGGGAGCCTTTCGGACTCCCCCGTCCTCCCGGCTCAGAACCTGGACCGGGGTCACAAAGTGCCCCGCCGGGCTCGCGGACCGCGATCCGGGTGGCTCGTAGCAGCTCCTCACGGCGGGAACTGGACGACCTCTGCCTCGTCGAGGGCGCACTCGAACCCATCGGTGTCGTCGACTTCCACAAGCGGGGCAGCGGCGTCCCCACGCGGACCTCGGCCGACCGTCCCGGATCCTTCCGATGGGCTCGCCCGTGACCGTCGCACTCCGGCTGACCTATCAGGGGGGCGCGGTGTCGACGATAAAGCACAGACGGACCCGGTCCGGTGCCCTCGTGGTCCGTGCGGCGAGACGGTCGCCGTGTCCCGCCTGGGCGAGACGGGGTGCGGGTGCCCATGACCCGTGGCGGAATCGTTAGCGCCGCCAAGTCGAACGCGCGTCGGTGTCACCATCGCTGCGGTCCCGCCGGGTTAAGGGAATGTTCCTTGCAACAAGGCGGTCTTTTGCAGGAGGACCCGATCCTCCGGAAGCAACCGGTGCCGCTCCCGCGACCACCACCTTGGGAGAAGCCGGGCGTATCCGGAGGGTCACGAGTCTAAGCCACTCTTTTTCGTGTCAGACCGGCCTGTAGGGGCGGGAGGACCTCCTTTGCACCCTTGCAGGAAGCGGGTCTCAGGACGCGGCGACCAGGCGGCCACGTGGAGATCCTGAGCGAGCGTTTCGACCCTTCGGCTTCTCTCCGGCGCCCCCGTGTGGCCGGAAAGTTCCTTTTCGAAGACGACAGGAAGCTGTTCGTTCGCGGCGCCACTTACGGCACGTTCCGGCCCGCCGAGAACGGTCTCGACTTTCCAACCCCCGACGTCGTTGAGCGCGATTTCCGCGCGATGGCGGACCATGCCTTCAATTGTGTTCGCGTCTACTCGATCCCACCAGGCTGGCTCCTCGATCTGGCCGGTCGGGCCGGCTTGCGGGTCATGGTCGGCGTACCGTGGGAGCAGCACGTCCTCTTTCTCGAGGACCCCGCGCGGGTCCGGGCGATCGGTGCCCGGGTGCGGGCCGGCGTCCGGGCATGCGCGGGCCATCCCGCCGTGCTGGGCTACACGGTCGGCAACGAGATCCCCCCATCGATCGTCCGCTGGGCGGGCCGTCGCAGGGTCGAGCGGCACATCCGGCGGCTCTATGATATCGCCAAGTCGGAAGATCCCGACGCCCTCGTCACGTACGGCAATTTCCCTTCCACGGAATACCTGGATCTTCCGTTCCTGGATCTGGTTTGCTTCAACGTCTACCTCGAGCGGCCCGGCCAGCTCGAGGCCTACATCGCCCGACTCCAGAACCTGGCTCGCGACCGGCCGCTGATCCTGGGAGAGGTCGGGCTGGACAGCCGACGAAACGGCGAGCACGAACAGGCGCGCTCGCTCCACCAGCAGCTCCGGGCCGCGTTCGCCTCGGGATGCGCGGGAGCGTTCGTCTTTTCCTGGACGGACGAGTGGCATCGGGGCGGCCACGACGTGCTCGACTGGGACTTCGGCCTGACCGACAGGGATCGCGTTCCTAAGCCCGCATTGGGAGTGGTGAAGCGGGCCTTCGACGCGGCGCCGTTCCCGTCCGACGCCTCCTGGCCGATCGTGTCGGTCGTGGTCTGCGTTCACAACGGGTCGGCCTCCCTGCGCGACTGTCTCGAGGGGCTGTCCCGGCTCGAGTATCCGGACTGCGAGATCATCGTCGTGGACGACGGATCCACCGACGGATCGGCCGAGATCGCCGCCGACTTCCGCTGCCGATTGATCCGGACCGTGAACCGGGGGCTGAGCAGCGCGCGCAACACGGGCCTCGATGCGGCG
Source organism: Gemmatimonadota bacterium (assembly GCA_035281565.1). Lineage (GTDB taxonomy): Bacteria > Gemmatimonadota > Gemmatimonadetes > JACCXV01 > JAHWKZ01 > DASRVA01. Next base: position 161 of record DATEDS010000003.1, on the reverse strand, counting down.
ACCGGCGAGATCGTGGCCTATCTGGACGCCGATGCGCGCCCCGACCCGCACTGGCTCCACTACCTGGCGGAGGCGATGCGCGACGGGCAGTACGTCGGCGTCGGCGGGCCCAACCTGGCCTGCCCCGAGGATGGCGAGATCGCCGACTGTGTGGCCAACGC
>DATEDS010000002.1:0-2164 GCA_035281565.1 Gemmatimonadota bacterium | reverse complement strand
CCGCCGGCGGACCGCCGCGCACCTGAAGAAAGAGGGGCTGCCTCGCGAGAAGGTCCTGGCGGCCGTCGTGCGGCTGCTCGAGCGCTCGCTGATCCGGATCGGCAACGACGAGTACGCCCGCTCGAACGGTTCCTTCGGCCTGACCACGCTGCGCAACCGCCACGTCACCTTTCGTGGATCCAGGGTTCGGTTCGAGTTCCGCGGGAAGGGCGGCAAGCCGCATCGGGTGGAAGTCGATGATCCGCAGCTCGCCGCGGTGGTCCGGGAGTGCCGGGACGTTCCCGGCTACGAGCTATTCCAGTACTACGACGAAGCTGGTGAGAGGCGCGCGGTGGATTCGGGCGACGTGAACGCGTACGTGCGCGAGGTCGCCGGAGACGATTTCAGCGCCAAGGATTTCCGGACCTGGGCCGGGACGATCGAGATGGCGGCGGCCCTCCTGGAATGTGGGCCATGCGAGGATGAAGGCGAGGCGAACCGGCGCGTGACCGACGCGGTGAGGCGGGTCGCGGAGCGGCTCGGCAATACGCCCGCCGTTTGCCGGGAGTGCTACATCCATCCGGAGATCGTCGCGCGCTACCTGGACGGCACGCTGGCCGAGCGCCTCGATCCGGGAACGAAACCGGTCCGCTTCGAGAAGATCCGTGGCTTGACCGTGGAAGAGTCGGCCGTCCTGGCCCTGCTCGAGGCTTAATCCCGCGGAAGCGGTTAGACCCGGCCTTCCGTTCCCACCGCCGTCCTGAGGATCCGTTCCAGTTTCTCGGGGGAGACCAGCAGGCCGCGCGGCTTCAACCGTCGCACGGCCCCCGCTTCCTCGAGCTCCCGGAGCAGGGTGGTCGTGTGGGGCCGGCTGGCACCGATGATCTGGGCCAAGGTCTCGTGCGTGGGCGTGTATTCCAGCGAGACGAATCCGTCGTCAGGCGGGTTCCCTTCGGCCAGATCGAGGAGCAGCTTCGACAGCCGGTGCGAAGCGTCGGTCGACATGGCCGCCAGCATCCAGGAGGTCAGGCGGTCGACGCGCCTCAGCAGGGAGCTCGTGACCGATTCAAGGAGCTCCGGGTGGTCCTTGGCGATGGCGAGAAAGTCGTTCTTGGGGATGGCCAGAGCGTGGATCTCCTTCATTGCGATGATCTCGAACGGGGACTCCGAGCTCCTTTCGAGGAGAATGCGGGAGCCGATGATCTCACACGGGCGGTAGAGATAGAGGATCCGCTCCACGCCTTCCTCGGTCACGCCGACCAGTTTCGCCAGGCCTTCCAGGACGATCAGGATATCCCGGAGCGGCCTGCTGAGCGAGACAATCCGCTCCCCGGAAGCGAAGTGGACCTGGCGACCGACCTCGGCCAGGCTGAGACGAGTCGGGAGCGACAGGACGGCGAGCGGTGGACACGCGTCCACCATGGACAGAAATGGATGCGAATTCACGATGCCCTCGATTCGCGCCGATGATCGAAACGCGCCGTCGTTCCGGGTGGGTTGGACCGGCGGCACCGGGGTGGCGTGACGCCTACGAGGCCCCAAGACCTCGAGGAGGAAAAGTAGCGGGCCGTACGTTGCCTTGCCATTAGACCGTGCGGCTTCAGCCCGTCCGTCGGGCCGGCTCCACGGCCGACTCTTCGAGAAGCGCCGTCAACCCCGCCGGGGCGACCAGCACGCCGCGCGGCCTCAGCCGGCGTACCAGCCCTCGCTGCTCCAGGTCACGAAGCAGGGTCGTCGTATGAGGGCGGCTCGCGCCGATCATCTGGGCCATCGTCTCGTGGGTGAGGGGGTATTTCAGAGCCACGAACGTGTCCGGGGGGACCTCGTGGTCGATCGCGAAATCGAGGAGGAGCTTGGCCAGGCGCATCGTGGCGTCGGTCGACATGGCGGCCATCATCCCCCGGGTCAGGCGGTCGACCCGCTCCAGGACGAGGCTGGTCAGGGAGCTGTAGACGTCCGGATGCTCGCGCGCCACGGCCATGAACTCCCGCTTCGGGAACGCCGCCGCGAGGACCCTGCCCATCGCCACGACCTCGAACGGGGCCTCGGTGCTGTCCGGCAGGAGGATCCGCGAACCGATCAGCTCGCCCGGGTGGTAGACGTAGAGGATCCGCTCGACGCCGCCTTCGGCAAGACCGACCAGCTTGGCTCGGCCCTCTACGATCAGCAGGATCCGCCGGAGGGG
>DATEDS010000001.1:0-6386 GCA_035281565.1 Gemmatimonadota bacterium | reverse complement strand
GCCACGCTCACCCCCGGCACCGCGGCCAACTCGGGGGCGAGCTCCACCTCGGCAATCTCCCGGAGCGCCCCCGGCATGCCCGGACCGGCCAGCGTAAATACGAAAAGCGCCCGGCTCCCTTCCGCGAACTCGTCCGGCACCCAAGGCTCGATCTCGGGACGGAACGCGCCCGCAGGAAGCTCCGGGCGGAGTGCGGCCAGCCGCTCGCCCAGCTCCAGGCGGGCGAACTCCATGTCCGCGCCGGGCTCGAACTCGACCGTCACCGTTGCACGCTGGGAATACGAAGTCGAGCTCACGAAGCGAACTGCCCGGACCTCCTGCGCGGCCGCCTCGATCCGCGAGGTGACGAACGATTCGACCTGCTCCGGCGAGGCGCCCGGCCAGAAGATCTCGACCTCGAGCCGGGGGAATTCCACGTCGGGAAGGAGCTCGAGCGGTACCCGGCCCACGCTCGCGACCCCCACCGCGGCCAGGCAGCCGAACACCATCACGGTCGCCACCGGGCGGCGTATCGCGAGCGCGATCACGACCGGGCCAACCATTGGTAGAAGATCGGCACGACGAAGAGGGTGAGCGCGGTGGAGGTGGCCATCCCCCCGATCATGGCGATCGCGAGCGGGGATCGCAGTTCGGCTCCGCTTCCGAGCCCGGTCGCCATCGGCAGCAGGCCCAGGATCGTCGTCACCGACGTCATCACGATCGGCCGGAACCGCGCCCGGCCCGCCTCTTCGATCGCTGCGCGGGCGGGGAGACCCCAGGCCTGCGCCCGCCGGATGAACTCGACCTTGACGATCGCGTCGTTGACCGCGATTCCGATGAGGACCACGATCCCGATCAGGCTCATCGTGTTGAGGCCGCTCCCCGCGAGAGCGAGGAGAAGGATCGCGCCGATCAGGGATAACGGTACGGCCAGGAGGACGATGAACGGCAGCCGCAGCGACTCGAACTGGGCGGCCAGGATCATGAACACGAGCAGAAGCGCGAGCAGGAAGGCGAAGCCGAGCCCGCGAAAGCTCCGTCCGAGCTCCTCGCCACCGCCTCCCACTTCTACCTTGACGCCGGCGGGGAGGTCGAGACCGCGGAGCACGTCCTCGACCGCCTCGATCGCTCCCGAGAGCCCGCCCACCGCCACATCGGCCGTCACCGGGACGACTCGCTCCTGGTCCGTCCGCCGGATGGCGGTCGGGCCGGCCGTCTTCTCGACCTCGACCAGAAGCCGCAGCGGGACGCCGCCGACCAGGCCGGCCAGGATCCGGTTGAGGTCGCCGCGTTCCCTTTCTCCCGCGCGGACGAGGACCGGCACCCGGCGGTCGAATTCCACGAGCTGGGTGGCGATCCTGCCGCGCGTCCGGTCGGTCAGCGCCCGGACCACCTCCTCGATCGCCAGCCCGTGACCGGCGATCGCGTCGCGGTCGAGGGAGATCCGGATCTCGGGGTGCGCCTCCTCCAGGCCCGAGCTCACGTCGGCCAGCATGGGGAGCGCCGCGAATCGCCGCGAGATCTCCCCGGCGACCAGGCGGAGAGTCTCCCGATCCTCGCCTCGGACTTCGACCGCCAGATCGCTCTCGGCGGTCCCGAGCACCGCCCCGAGCTCGGTCGCGGCCCCGGTCCCGAGAGCGAGGACCCCCGGTGGCAGATTGTCGAAGGCATCGCGCAGCCGCTCCATGACCTCTCGGGTCGGTGCGCCGGCCGACCCCAGACGGACATCCAGGATCGCCGTGTGGGACCCACGCCCTTCCGCTCGCACCGCCTCGGCCGGCGAGGCCTGGCCGACCCGCGTCAGGACGGCCTCGACCTCGGGCTGCTCGCGGAGCCACGCGTCCACCCGGAGGGCGAGCGCCTCGGACCGCTCGATGGGAGTCCCCGGAGCCAGATTCAACCGCGCCGTGAACGCGCGCTGGTCCACTCCCGGGAGCACGTCGCGCGGAAGGAAGAAGGCGACGACCAGCGCCACGGCCAGGGCGCCCCCCGTCCACGCCAGGATCCTCCGCGGCCGGTCCAGGGCCCGGGCGAGCGCCCGCTCGTAGGCGGCCGCGACCCGGGCGAACCCCACCTCGAAGCGGTCGAGCCCGCGGTCGATGACACTCGTGACACTCCGGTCGGCGGGCCCCGAGAGTCCCTCGCGAGGCCCCAACCGGGCCGCCACGACGGGCAGCAGGGTCAGGGCGACCAGGAGCGACGCCAGGAGCGAGAACGCCACCGCCAGCGCGAGCTCTCCGAACAGCGCTCCCGCCAGGCCCTCGACGTAGATGATGGGTCCGAAGACGGCGATCGTGGTCAGCGTCGAGGCGGTGATCGCCCCCTGCACCTCCTCGGCGCCTCGAATGGCCGCGGCAGCGGGGGCGAGTCCTCTCTCCCGGTGGCGAAAGACGTTCTCCAGCACCACGATCGAAGCGTCGACCAGCATCCCGACCCCGAGGGCGAGGCCACCCAGGCTCATGATGTCGAGCGAGACCCCGCTGACGTGAAGGAGCACGAACGCCGCCACGATCGAGATCGGGATCGACAGGGCGAGGACACCCGGCCAGCGTGGGTCCTTGAGGAAGGGGAAGAGAACGAGGTACGCGAGCAACCCGCCCAGGAGGAGCGCCCAGACCACGTTCCCGATCGCCGCGGTGATGAACCCCGCCTGACCGGTCACCGTGGCCAGTTCGACCCCCGGGAACTGGCGCTCCAGCTCGGCGAACGTCGCCTCGACCCGCCGCGCGGCCCTCACCGTGTTCGCCCCTCTCTCCCGGTAGACGAGGAGCGCGATCGTCGGCCGTCCGCCCAGGTAGGCGGCCGACTCGCGTGCCGCCGTCCCGTCGGTGACCGCCGCCATGTCCGCCACCGAGACCGTCCCCCCTCCGGCCCCACGCGCCACGACGACCTCCGCCACCTGTTCCAGCGTCGTCAGCTCACCGAGCGCCCGCAGCGCATACCGGTGGCGGCCGCGGCGGATCGTTCCGCCAGGGGCCGATGCGTTGGCCTGCTCGAGCGCCTCGGCCACGTCCCCGATCGAGAGGCCGTGCGCCTCGAGCCGGGCCGGGTCCACCTCGACCCGGATCTCGCGCTCGGCGCCGCCCACGACGGCCACGCGTCCCACGCCTTCGAGCTGCTCCAGACGCCGCCGGAAGACCGTCTCGGCGAGCCGCTCGATCTCGCGGAGGCTGGCCGGCCCGGTGGCCGTCGCGCTGGCGACCAGGATCGGCTCGGCCCCCGGATCGACCCGCAGGATGGTCGGTCGCTCGGCTCCCTGGGGCAGCGTCCCCGCCAGGTTGTCCAGCCGCTCTCGAACGTGGAGCTGGGCGAACTCCATGTCCGTTCCCCAGGGGAAGCGCACGACGACGCGCGACCGGCCCTCCGCCGACAGGCTCTCGATCGCGAGGACTCCCGGGACCGCCGAGAGCGCGGCCTCGATCGGCTCGGTCACGTGGCCCTCGACCTCCACCGGGGAGGCCTCGGGCAGGACGGTCCACACGACGAGCCGCGGGTACGCGATATCGGGCAGAAGCGAGACCGGCATGCGGAGGAGGCTGACCACGCCGATGACCGCCACCCCGACGAAGAACGTCGCAACGGCGACCGGTCGGCGAACGGCGAGCCCGGGAAGGCTCATGGAGTGTCCGGTTCGGCCCCTTCCCCTGCGGCCGGGACGATCGAGCGGCCGGCGGCGCGCTCGAGCTCGGCCATCGCCCGGTGGTAGTCGAACCGCCGCCGAACGAGCGACCGCTCGGCCGCCGTCGCCCCGTCCACGGCCTCCTGAAGCCGGATGAAGTCGATCGCCCCGATCTCGTACTTCCGGCGCGCGAGATCGACCCGCTCGCGGGCCATCGCCGCCGTCTCGTTCTCGACCTGGAGCTCCCGCCATGCGGCCTTGAGATCCAGGAAGCGTGAGCGGACCTCGCCCTCGACGGCCAGCCGCCGCGCGCGTAGCGCCTCTCGCGCATCGGCGGCAGCCGAACTCGCCTGCGCCCGCGCGACGCGTCGGGCGAAGCGGTCGAAGAGGGGGAGCGTGAGCTGGAGGCCGAACGAGGTGGCCGTGTCGCGCGGATCCAGTTCGAGGAGGGGCTGCTCCGTCCCACCGACCTCGCTCCGGCGATAGCTCGCGGTGGCGGCGACCCTGGGAAGGTAGGCGAGCCAGCCGTCGTTCCACGTCTCGACCTCGGCGGCGTCGAGATCGGCGGCGAGCTCCCGGATCTCGGGATGCGACGCGAGGGCTCCCCGCACGAGGGCCTCCACGTCCTGGGCGTCGGGATGGAACGGCTCGGACGGAGTCTCCAGCCGGGCGCCGGAGTCGATCCCGGTCCCCACGACGCGGGCCAGCTCGAGCCGGGCCGCCTCGGCCGCCTCCTCGGCGGTCGCCAGAGCCGCCTCCTGCCGCCGGGCCTCGATCCGGGCACCCAGGACGTCGATCTGGTCGGCCGCCACGGTGCGGAAGAGCCGCTCGGTCGTCTCGACGTCCCGCTGGCGCGCCTTCAGGATCAGGCGCTCGACGTCGACGGTGCGGTGGCGCTCGAGCAGGTCGCAGTAGGCGCGCGTCACGTCCGCCCGAACATGGTTCAGGGTCGCTTCCACCGCGGCCTGTGAGGACCTGTACCGGGCGTTTGCCGCGCGCGCCCCGGCCAGGGTCTCGCCCCCGTCGAAGATCGCGACGTCGAGAAAGACTCCCTGCTGGGCACCCCGTGTCGTCGCCTGGACCGCCTGCTCGCGCTCGGTCGGGTCGCCGAACACGTCGGTCGTCGTGAATCTCCGGATGCGGGTCACGTCGAAGGACGTCGAGGCGGTGACGCCCGGCAGGAAAGCGGCCCGGCGGGCCAGCCGCCCGGCGCCGGCCGCGCCGACCGCGTTCCGCGCCCGGGCGATGTCGGGGTTGTGGCGCTCGGCGAGCTCCAGGGCGTCGGTCAGGGTGAATGTCGAGCCTGGCGTATGGGCGTCAGCCGCCCCCTCCTGAGCAGAAATACCTCCCACCACTCCGAGCGTGGGCGCAGCAAAGAGCGCGGCGACGAACTGAAGTCGCACGTTCCTCGCGGAGCCCATAACCCGCACCCGCGCGATCACGGCGTCTCCACATCCGGACCCCTGGCTCCATCCTCGGTAGCGATCCGCACCCGCGCGTCGTGGATCAGGGTGTAGTTCCCGCCCGTGATGACGAGCGAGCCCGGCGCCGGGGGATCGGCTCCCTCGGTGTCGAGCAACTCCACGTAACGGTCGTTCGATCGGCCGGTCGTGACGTAAACCCACTTGGCGAGCCCCTCCCCGCGGGCGCCGTCGGAAATGGGCTCGAACACGAAGACGAGCGTCCTGTCGTCGCGCTCGACGATCGCCTCTTCGGGGACCATGACACGGTCCACCAGCGAGAGGCCTTCCAGGCTGACTCGTGCGAACATGCCAGGAAGGATCCGACCGTCCGGGTTGGACAGGACCACCGTCACGCGAACGGTCCTGGTCTCGGGGTCGACGACCGGATTGATCGAACGGATCCGGCCGTGGAAGACTTCGTCGGGCAAGGCGGGCAGCGTGATCCCGGCAGTGCCTCCCTCGTCGAGCCAACGAAGCTCGCCCTCGACGACCTGGACCTCGACGAGGATCGGATCGACGTCGACGACGCTCAGGAGGTCCTCCCCCGCCGACACGTACTCGCCCTCGTCGACCAGCACGTTCGCCACCCGCCCGGCAATGGGGGCGGTGAGGGCGGTGTGGGCGAGATCGAGCCGGGCGCGGCTCAGGGCGACGTCGGCCCGGTCGAGTCCGCTCCTGGCGCGCGCCGCTCGGGCGCGCTCCTGACGGACCGCCGGATCCTGGATCCGGTCGTCGAAGAGGGTCATCTCCCGGAAACGAGCCTCCGCCTCGGCGACATCGGCCTCCGCTCGTCGAACGGCCAACACGTGCTCGCCGGGATCCATCCGGGCAACGACCTGCCCCCGTGCGACCGGATCGCTCTCCATAACCCGGAGAGCCACGATGCGCCCGGCCACGCGCGCCGCCACCGTCGCCCGATCGGAGGCCTCGGTCTGTCCGGTGGCCGACACCCGGAGGGTCAGCGTCCCGAACCGGACCGTATCGAGGATGACAGGGACGGCCAGCTCCCCACCGCTTCCCGCTTCGCGCATCGCTGCCGCGGAAGCCGATCCGGGTTCACCCTCCTCGTCCCCACCGTCGGTATTCAGACGCCACCAGGCGGCGCCGATCGACACCAGGCCCAGAAGGACGAGGCTGACCCGCATCCACCCGCGTCCCGGATGGCGAGTGGAGGCGGTCATCCTTCCCTCGCGCCCACCATTGCTGGCCAGATCTTCATGGAGAGGGGAACCATTTGGCGACCCCTCCTGAAGCAAGAATCGTGCAGCGCAGGTCCTGATCCCGGACGGGAACCGAACGGAGGGCGCCGGTTGCGCGCCCTTCGC